>NZ_CP180203.1:3897500-4104415 GCF_047553465.1 Afifella sp. YEN Y35 | reverse complement strand
GAATGTGGAAGACCGAACCCGCGCCCGCGGCCTTTACGGTCGTCGGCATCCCCGACCAGGAAGACCGCGAGACGCATTACGCCGTGCATATTCCCTGGGTGATGGGTCTCATCGGCACGCGCTCGATCAACACCGAGATCCCCGGGATCGAGGAGCTCGTCGAACTCGCAAAGGTGCGCATCCGGCAAGGCATTACGGCCTTCGACGCCTTGCAGCAGATCCGCAGCCTGCCACCGGGTGACACGGTTCCGGGCAACCTCCGCAAAACCTTCGAGGACAACGGCCAGGAGCTTGGCTACGCCCTTCTTCTGAAGCGCTACGTCGAAGATCCGCGCAATGCCAGCGAGGAAGAGATCACCAAGGCGGCGTGGGACACGGTCCCGGGCGTCCTGCCGCTCTTCTGGACCTTCCGCATCATGGTGGGCCTCGGCTTCTTCTTCATCCTGCTGATGGGCGTCTTCTTCGTCTTGTCGGCCCGGCACACGCTGGACAAGCGCCGCTGGCTCCTCTGGGTGGCGGTCTTTTCCATCCCGCTGCCCTGGATCGCGGCCGAAAGCGGCTGGTTCGTCGCCGAATTCGGGCGTCAGCCTTGGATCATCGAAGGCGTATTGCCGACCGCTGCGGCCGTCTCGGACCTCGGCGCCAGCACGGTCTTGATGACCATCATCGGCTTCGTCCTCATCTACACCACCCTCTTCATCATCGAGATGGGCTTGATGCTGGCGGCGATCCGCAAAGGGCCAGATTCTGAGGAAGAGCCTGAGAGCCCGGCCATCTCCTCCCACGCCGTACCGGCGGAGTGACAGCTATGATCCTTCACGAACTCATCTCCTACGATGTCCTTCGCCTCATCTGGTGGGGACTCCTCGGCATCCTGTTGATCGGCTTCGCCGTCACCGACGGCTTCGATCTCGGCACGGGCACGTTGCTGCCTTTCGTGGCCAGGAACGATCTGGAACGACGTGTCGTCATCAACTCCGTCGGCCCGGTCTGGGAAGGCAACCAAGTCTGGCTGATCCTCGGAGGCGGCGCGATCTTCGCCGCCTGGCCGCCGCTTTATGCGGTGTCCTTCTCCGGCTTCTATCTCGCCATGTTCGCGATCCTGTTCGCGCTCATCTTGCGGCCGGTCGGCTTCAAATACCGCTCCAAACGCGAGAGCCCCGCATGGCGGCGGAACTGGGATTGGGCGCTCTTCATCGGCTCGTTCGTGCCGGCACTCATCTTCGGCGTCGCCGTCGGCAACGTCCTTCAGGGAGTTCCCTTTCGCTTCGACAGCGATCTGCGCATCTTCTACGACGGGACGTTTTTCGGACTGCTCAATCCCTTTGCGCTTTTGTGCGGTCTCGTCTCCGTCTCGATGCTCATCATGCATGGCGGCGCCTGGCTCGTCTTGAAGACGCAAGGTGACGTGCGTGAGCGCGCCCGCAACTATGGAAGCATCGCCGCGATCGCGACGATCGCCCTCTTCGTGCTTGCCGGCGCCTATATCTGGGCATTCGTCGACGGCTACCGGATCGTCGGCTCGATCGATCCGACCGGTCCTTCAAACCCGCTCGTCAAATCGGTCGAGATGGGAGAAGGGATCTGGCTCGGCAATTACGAGACCTATCCCTGGATGATGGCGGCGCCGATCCTCGGCATCGTCGCGGCCTTCCTGGCGTTCATCCTGCTCAGGATCCGCCTGGAAGGTCTCACCGTGATCGTCAGCGGACTTTCGATCGTCGGCATCATTTCGACCGTCGGCGCGTCGATGTTTCCCTTCATCCTGCCATCGTCGCTCATGCCGAAGGCGAGCCTCACCGTCTGGGATGCCTCATCGAGCCACCTCACGCTCTTCATCATGCTCGTCGTCACGGCGATCTTCGTGCCGATCATCCTTGTCTACACCACCTGGGTCTACCGGGTGCTGTGGGGCAAGGTCGATGAGGACGAAATCAGCGGTGGCAAGAGCCACGCCTACTAAGCGACAGGAGGAGATTGAGATGTGGTATTTCGCCTGGCTTCTCGGCCTGCCGTTGGCCGCGGCCTTCGCCGTCCTCAACGCCATGTGGTTCGAACTCATGGAAGAAGATGAGCGCCACGAGGCGCATTCGCCCCAAAAACCGGCCGCCGAGCGACCGACCCAAGCCTGAAAGCGTGTCCTCCCGGCAGCAAACCGCCGGGAGGACACTCGCGCCTGCCGGCCATCATCCCGAAACGCTCGCGCCCGATCCCCCTTCGAGACGACGCTTGCGAAAGGAACCGCCGGCTCAGCCCGCCCGGCGGCGGCTCGGCTTTCCCGGGCTCAGCTTTCCCGGAAGGCGCGGCCCATACTGTCTCTCACCGGCTTCGTGATGTAATCGAGGAACGTGCGCGAGGCCGTCTCGATGAAGATCTCGGCCGGCATGCCCGGCGTGATGTGCAGCTCCTGCGCCTGTGCCAGATGCTTGTCGTCGAGAAGCACACGAACGAGATAGACGTCCTTGGGATTGTCGCGATCCTTGCCGCGGATCGTATCGGCGGAGACATAGATCACCGTGCCGGTGAAGGCCGGCGTCGTCCTGCGGTTGAAGCTCGTCAGGTTGACGGTCGCGGCTTGCCCGAGCGCCACATCGTCGATGTCGGACGGTTTCACCGGCGCTTCGATGATGAGATCCTCGTTCTCCGGCAGGATCTCCAGAATGTCTTTGCCGCTCTCGATGACGCCGCCGATCGTATTGTAGTTGAACTTGACGATGATGCCGGCGACCGGCGAGCGGATCTCGACGCGGCCGAGAACGTCCGAGGCCGCGGCCAGCTGCTCGCGGATATCGTCGAGGTCGCTGTTGACGGTCTGCAACTCGTCGCCGGCCCGCTGCCGCGTTTCCTGGCGAAGCTGGGCGATTTCGGCCTGATGGCGGGCAATCTGGCTTTTAAAATCGCCTTCGTCGCCCTCGAGTTTGCCGACCATGCCCCGCGCTTCGGCGATCACCCTGTCCATTTCGAACAGACGGCTCAGCGGCAACAGGCCTTTCTCCTGAAGCGTGGCCTTGCCTTCGCGCTCCTTGAGGATGAGCCGGAGCTGCTCGGAAACGGCGGCCTTCTGGGCTTCCACACCCTTCAGCCTTTCGCGCAGCGCCTGAATGCTGCCTTCGACGATGTGCTCATTGCCCTTCAGCTGCGCCAGCGCGGCATCGAAGAGGCGCCTTTGCATATCCTGGATCTGCTCGATCTCTTCGCGATCCGCGTCGTTCAAACGGACATCGCGGAAAACCAGCGCCTCGCGCCCGGCCGCCTGTGCCGAGAGCCGGTCGCTCGCCGCCTGCAGACGCGCCAGCCGGATCGACAGGCGCCGCGCATTGGCCCGCGGAGCAACGGAATCGAGCACGAGCAGGGTCTGGCCGGCATCGACCCGGTCGCCCTCCCGCGCCCGGATTTCGCGAATGATCCCTCCTTCGAGATGCTGCACCAGCTTGTTCTGGCCGGTGGACACGAAGGTGCCGCTCGCCACGACGGCAGCGGCGAGCGGTGCCGTCGCCGCCCAGCCCCCGAAGCCCGCAAAGGCGAGCCCGATCACAAGGGCGCCGGCAAGAGAGGCCGACGCGATGGAGCGAGGAACGGGCGCATACCATTCCTCCAGCGGGTAGTCTCCGCCAGCTGTCTTGCTCATGCCTGGTCTCCCCTCACCTCTCCGCCGGGCGCACCCCCGGGCCCGGGCTTCTTCGGACCGGCAAGAGCCTGCAGCATCGCCTGCCGCTCACCGATCGCCTGAACGGTGCCGTCCTTCATGACCATGATCTTGTCGACGCACCGCAGAAGTGCCGTGCGCTGGGTGATGGCGATAACCGTCGTGCCGACCGTCTTCGCCTTTTCGATCGCCTGGGCGAGCGCCTGCTCGCCGGCCGTGTCGAGATTGGAGTTCGGCTCGTCGAGGATGACGAGACGCGGATTGCCGAAGAAGGCGCGGGCCAGGCCGATACGCTGCTTCTGGCCGCCGGAGAGCGGCGCGCCATCGCCCGCGATCATGGTCTCATAGCCCTGCGGCAGCGATGCGATCAGCTTGTGCACCCCGGCGAGAGAGGCGGCCTCGAAGATCATCTCGTCCGTCACATCCTCGCGCATGCGGGCGATGTTCGCCTTGATGGAGGCGGGAAACAGCTGAATGTCCTGCGGAAGATAGCCGATGTTCTCGCCGAGCTGCCGCGGATCCCAGTTCTTCAGTTCCATGAGATCGAGCCGCACGCTTCCGGCCGTCGGCACGATCGAGCCGACCAGCATTTTGCCCAAGGTCGACTTGCCGGCGCCGGAATCCCCGATGATCGCCAGGGTCTCTCCGGGTTCCAGGCTGAAGGTGACGCCGTTCAGAATGACCCGCTTGTTGGGCGGCGGCACAAAGAGCACACGCTCCACATCGAGGCGGCCCGTCGGTTGCGGCAGTCTGAGGCGTTCCACATTGAGCGGTGAGGTCCGCAGCAAGGCGGCGATCCGGTCATAGGCCGCGCGGGACTGGATATAGGTGCGCCATCCCTCGATCGTGCCTTCGACCGGTGCGAGCGCGCGGCTCGCAATGATCGAGGAGGCGATCACCATGCCGCCCGTCAGCCGCCCGTCGAGTGCCAGATGCGCGCCCCAACCGAGCATGGCGATCTGGGCAAAGAGGCGCACCCCCTTGGACACGCCGGTGAAGAAGACGTTGCGATCCTGCGCCGTCACCTGGTGGCGGAGCGAGTTGGCATTGGCACGCCCCCACATGCGCACGGCCTCCGGGATCATGCCGAGCGCATTGATGATCTGCGAATTGCGCGACAGGGATTCCAGGTTGAGGTTGGCCATCGTCAGATGCGCATTGGCTTCCGCGAAGGGTTTCGCCGTGATCTGACGGTTGATGAACGCAACGGCCATCAGCAGCACGATCGACGTGCAGACGATGAAACCGAGATGCGGGTGAACGAGGAAAACCGCCAGAATGAAAATCGGCGCGAGCGGCGCATCGAGCATCGCCAGAAGCGTGCCGCCAGTGACGAAGTTGCGGATATGCTGGAGATCTCCGAGCACCTGATAATCGCGACCGCTTCCCCCGAGCGCGGAACGCGCCGCCGCACTCAAGATCGGCGAACTCAGCCGCGTCTCGATCTCCGAGGCGGTGCGCATCAAAATGCGCCGGCGGAAAACGTCGAGAAGCACCTGCCCCACGATCGCACCGGCCGTGATCAGCGTCAGCATGACGAGCGTATCGACCGAGCGGCTGGTGAGAACCCGGTCGGCGATCTGGAAAAGATAGATCGGCACGGCGAGAACGAGAACGTTCATCGCGATCGTGAAGACGAACACGACGAGCATGTTCGTCTTCACCTTCGCGACCGTCAGCGCGAGCGCCTGGCGGAAATTCGGCTGCGAGACGCGCTCCTGCATCTTCGGCCGGCCATCGGAACCGCCGCCTCCTCCACCGCTGCCACCAGACGGCGGCGGTGGCTTGCCGCCACCTCCCTTTTGCACGGGCAGCTCGGCGCGCTCGTTCTTTTCGATCTCGATCACCGGCGCAAAGGGGGGAGATTTCGCCTTTGCGGGTTCCGGCTCCCGGAACTTCGTCGGATTGGCCTCGTCGAGCTTTCCGGTGCCGCGCCCCTCCCGCTCTTGCGATGGTGGCGCCGACGAAGGCCTTGTCTGAGGCGCCTCTCCACGAGGAGGCTGCGGGCGAGCTTTCGCGGTGGACACCAAGGCGAGATCGTCGAGCTGCACCGCCCTCGGAAGACCCTGCCACGAAGCTCTCAGCTCTTTCGTCTTCCCATGCAGCCGGGGCGTCCTTGCGGCCAGCGCGACCACACGAAGAATGTCCTCCTCCATGCGTGTGATCGCGGCCTGGGCTGCGGGCGTCATCTGAAGGCTGCGGGACCGTGAGGCGTCAGACGAGGCGGGCGCCGCGGCCTGCGGCTGTTGCACAGAAGCGCGCTTGCTCGCGCTCGCAGCATCCTCGACGACATCGTCGGCGCTGCCTCCACCGGACATTTCCGTAGACATCAACTTCATGGTTCACCCGAAAAAGCTCGCCAGGCCGTCGCCCGGCATGTCGTATGAGTGGGATGCAAAACCGCCCTCCTCGTCAGGCACATCGATGTCGGGGCTCGTGAAGGCGATCACTTCCGGCGCAAGCTTCGCCGTGTCGAAGACCGACATGTTTCCTCTCGGAACGAGGTCCGCCTGCGCGAGAATGGAATCGGAATAGTAGTCGCCGCCGAGGAAGCGCACGGAACCGGCCGTGTCGTAGTCGATGATCTGGCCCGCATTGACGACCGCGTTGCCGCCGGTCTCGATATGCCAGGGCACGTCCGTCCCGGATTTATTGACAAGCTCGGCCGCCGTCTGCCGCGCATAATCGACGGTGTCCGCATCGGAGAGGATGGTCGTCTGTTTGAGATGCGTGAGCTCGACCCGGTCGCCGGTCACGTAGAGGATGCGCAGATGCGAGCTGCCGAGAAAGTCGAGCGACTCGCCGAGGGAGCGGTCGAAGGTCTCCTCCCCACGACCGAAGGCGGAGACGAGATCCGACATCGTCTCAGACACAGGGCGGAAATCGGTTCCGCCGACATTCTGGATGGAGGCAAAGTTGTAGAGGAGATTTCCAGAGCTCGCGATGCTGCCACCGGCCGCCACCCCGGGCGCGATGTAATCATTGTCGAGAAGGATGCTCACCTGGTCGATGTAGTTTCCTTCGTAGACGCTGCCGCCGAAGATGATGACATCGTAGAAATCCTGGAGGGCCGCAAAATCGACGGAGCCGTATGAGACGTTTCCGCCCGTCTCGATCGCCGTATCCTCGCTGACCGAGGTGAGAACGACCTGATCGTCATCCAGGACGACACGAATCTGTTCGATGAAACGGGAGGTGACGAGGTCGCCGTCGATGACATCCACCTCGTAATCGTACGGCACGAAGTAGCCGGCGGGATCTGCGGGTCCGGGGGTCACACCTTCGCTGCGATCGAAAACAGCGACATTGTAGGCATCCGTGTAAGAGCTGCCGGCGCCATCGAAACCGGCCCCGGCCGGACGCTCGTCGACATCGAGATGCACGGTCAGCTGATTGATCGCATTCGTTTCGTAATAGTCGCCCATGACGATCGTCGTGCGGGCAAACGTATCGGCCTGCAGGACCGTCGCCTCGTTGACGACGGTGTTGTGGCCGAGGTCGATCTCGGCCGTTACCGCCACATCGTGGGGATCTTTCGGGGCTTCATCGACCTCGTCCTCACCGAGACCGAGCCGGTCGAAAATCTCGTCGGCCGTCGGGTAATCGGGGGACGGCTGCCCGTTCACGTAAGCGCCGTCATGGCCGGTCACTGGCCCGGCACCTTCCGGATCGTGATAGGCCGAGGGGAGAAGCGCCTGTCGGATCTCTGCGGGATTGTGCAGCCCGCCGGTCTCACCGTTCCAGGTGTCCGGGGCGTCCCAGGTTTCCGGGCCGTTCAAGGTGTCCGGTAGGACTTCCCCACCGGGGTTCTCCGCGCGCCAGACCTCTTCCCGCCAGATCTGCGCGGCATCGATCATCGTCTGCAGGTCCTCGCCCGCATCGGGGACGAGAGAGACCGGGTCCACCCCATCGACCAGCGAGAGTTTGTCGCCGTCGTCGAGCACAGCGTGCTGACGCGCGATCCCGAAGCTTGAATCGACGGCCTCGTTGTAGACCGCCCGCACATCCGGCTCGACGAAGGCGCCGGGCGCGCTGACGCTCGCCGGTTCGCCAGGGCGCATGAAAACCGGGCCGCGATCGCTCAGAAAGACCGGATCATACCCATCGCCCGATGGCACGGGCGCCGGATGATGTCCCGCCGGATCGACCGACACGGACGGATATCCACCAAGCCGCAGCGAAACGCCGTCCCCGCCCGCAGGTCCATCATCCGGGGCCACATTGACAAGCGTTCCCGGCGCATCCGGGTTCAGCTCAACCGGGCGACGCCCGAAATCGAAGTCGGGATGCTCGATGCGGAACTTCGCGGTCTCATCGACCGGTTCGAAGAACCCCATGAATCTGGATATGGCTTCTGCGACGGCATTGGCACGCACGGCGCGGCTCCGAGATTCTGACCGAGTTGAGGCAGAGAGAGCCGCGACATGGCGCGGCTCTCAGTGTCAGTGTCGCTCGAAGTTCGAGTCTCCTCAGCCTTCGAACACCATTCAGCTGGCTCGGCTGATCAGGCGTCGTCGCCCGCGATATCGCCGTCGTCGGAACCGCCCACGACGCTCGTATCGATGCGCGCATACTGCGTGTTGAGGCCGGTCTCGATCGTCTGGCCGAACGCGGAGAGATTGGCCGAAGCATCGGCAGAAGCCGTCGCATTGGCACCGACATCGCTGTCGCCGCCGACATCTCCGACGCCCACACCGGAATCGGCCCAGCCGCCGTCGATGCACCCGGCATCCTGGCTGACGGAAGCCCAGCCGCTGTTCGAGACAGACGGGCTCATCACCAGATCGTTGTCCGTGAGGAGCTGATCCTGCAGACCGCTGAGGACGTTACCGTCTCCGCCGACGCTCAAGATATCGTCGATACGGCCCTGGAGCCCGTCGAGATCGACGAGATCGCTGTCGTCCAGGCAGTATTCGTTGAACGTCTCGGTATGCGAGCTGGCATTGAAGGAATCGGTCAGCGTGTGGTTGCCGACATTGTCGATGTTGACGCCGAGCGTGTTCCCGCTGTTCGTCGTGTTGACATCGTCATCCGACCAATTGGTCGTGTTTTGCTCGGTGTAGCTCAGATTCTTCGAGATATTGACCGAGGAATTGCCGGAATCTTCCACATCGACGTCGACCGTCTTCGACACCGTGTTGGTGTTGTCGCTGCCGACCGACACGTCCTTGTCCACGGAGAACGAGGAGGTGTTGAGGGAATCGACCACCGCCACGTCGATGTCGTCACCGGCATCGTTGTCGTCGAAATCGAGACCGTCCTGATCGTCGATGTCCTGATTGTCGTCATCCGAGAGATCGTTGCCGCTCATGAAGGACGAGTTCAGATTGCTCTCGGAGCCGTCGACGAAATTGTGGCTGCTGTCCTGGAATGCACCCACAACGCCGGCGCTGGTGCTGCCGGTGTTGTTTTCTTCGGCTGCCGGAGGAGCCGGATTGAAGTTGAACATAGCGTATTCCTTTGAAAGTCGTCGCTCGCGCAGGCAAAGCCGGTGCGTTTAGGGCCATGCCCGCAAGCGGATGTTGAAAGAATGCGTGTCCGGCCGAAGCCGTGAGCATGCGATCAGGTGTCGTCGCCCATGATGTCGGAGTCCGCGCTGCCGCCGACCACGTCGAGATTCATGCTGGCGTACTGGATGTTGCCGCCCATGCTGATGCTCTGGTCGAAGCCGCTGAGGTCCGCGAGAGCGTCCGCGCCGGCATTGGCGTTGCCGCCGACATCGCTGGCACCGTCGACATTCCCGACGCCGGAGGCCGCGTCTGCGTAGCCACCGTCGATATTGTACGCCGCCTGGTCCAGATGACCGTTGTTGGTGACGGTCGGATTGGCGATGAAATCGCTATCCATCATCGTCTGGACCTGGTCGAGCGAGAAGACGTTGCCGTCTCCACCGAGCGACAGGAGATCATCGACATTGCCGCAAAGGCCGTCGATGTCGACGAGGTCGCTGTCGGAGATATGCTCCATCTTGGTATGGATATCGGTGTCCGACCAATTGCCGACGTTGTCGATCTTCTCGTTGAAGCTGTCGGTGACGCCGACACTGGCAGTGTTGTTACTGCCGGTCGTGTTCACGTCATCGTCGGAGTAGTTGAACGTGTTGGTCGACGAGGCGTTCGAATTGAGGCTCGAGGAGAACGTTTCGTTGCCGACATTGGAGACGTCGACCGTCGTATCCGACGTGTAGGTCGATTCATTTCCACTGAAGTAGGATTCGTCGGTGTCGATATCCGTCGTGCTCGAATTGCCGGAGCCGAGGACAGCGACGTCGATGTCGTCGCCACCGTCGTTGTCATCGATGTCGACAACGTCCTGATCGTCGAGATCAAGATTGTCGTCGTCGCTCGCATCGTTGTTGCTGAGAACGTCGAAATCCTGGTTCGTCACGGACGCATCGACGCCGTTCCCCCAGCTGTCCTGGAATGCGCCGGCGACGCCGGCATTGGCGAATGCCAGATTGTTACGGTCGGTAGCCATTTTCACTTCCCTCTGGTCGAGAGACCGCCGGGGACCGCAACCCGTCATCTACGCGGATTGAACGGCTTCAACAGCCTCTCGCGTTGGTCGGAGCCCTGGTGGGCCCGGTTGCCGGAACATCCAGCAACTGCACCAATGGTGAGCGACGCAGAGGCAAATTGTCTCTCAGGAAATTCCCCGTTTCCGCGTAAAAAATCCTGACACGACAGAGTTATTCCTATACAGATAACAGGTATTACCCTAAAACGCGTCAGGAATAACCTGACAAGGCGCCTTCTATGCTGCATTGACTTTGAATCTGGATGACGCCGACCTTAACCTCTGCGAGATAAACTCAAAGAGGTTCATCGTTGGACGAGACCTATCCGGCAGACGGCGCCGCAGCCGATTCGCGCCTTCCGGAGCCACCCACCTTCCAGGCGTTCTCCGTCCCGCCCCGCGGTTTGCAGGAGCGGCGGATGCGCATCTTCGCCACCATCGGCAACCTGGTGCTCAACTGGTCGAACAACGAGAGCCTGTTCGTCCACGTCCTCATGCTGCTGATGGAAACCGACCACCCGACCTCGGTCATCGTCTTCGGAACGCTCAACACCACGCGGGCGCGGCTCGATCTCGTCACCCGGCTGGCCAAGGCCAAGCTTCGCGATGAAACCATCGCCAAGAGGTTGAAGCTTCTCGTGAAACGCTTCGAAGCGGCGACGAAACTACGCAACGAGCTCAACCATTCCATGTTTGCGGTCGATCAGCTCGGCGAGATCACGCACACAAACCTGATGCGGATCGAGGAGAAGCGGGGCCGCATCTATTTCGGACGCGAGCGCCCGCTCGATGACCAGCGCCTCGACGAGATGAACGAAGCGGCGCGCGAGATGACCGAACTCAACCGCGACCTCTGGCAATTCCTCCCAGAGCTCGAACGCCATCTGCGGGCAAACACGGAGAAAAACTCCAGCGGGCCTCCTCCCTCCCCTGACCGATGACAATACGAAACGCACGAAGACACAAATAAACTCGAAAAAACATATAGATTCTAATTTTTAATTAGAATAACCTCTATTTACGGAGCACCCAAGGCACACGCAGAACGTGCCTCTGCTCAGGGGGAAGCATGCAAGCGGAACAGGAATGCGCGCTGTGCGAGGAGATATCGCTGCTGCACGATGTCGTCGGCACGTCTCTGAGCTCACTTAATCTCAAGCTTCTTCAGCTGACACGAAAATATGCCGACGACGAGCTGATCAGAGATATCGGTCGCGACGTCGACCAGATCTCTCCTCTTATTCATCGCGTCTATTCTGCGACACAACTTTCACACACCTGTTCAATCTCTCTCGATGAATTCGTGCGCGCGATGGCTCCGGTCATTGCAGCCCGCCATCATCTGCAGATCGACCTAATTTCCTCGAAAGAAAACGCCGGCTTTTTCCGCCTGCCTTTCTGCCTCGTTGTCGCCTGCGCAATCGAACGGATCATCGCCGCCGCACGCTGCCTCCGGCACGATGATGCTTTTGTCGCAGTCAGCCTTTCGGCCGTAGACCGATTTACAGTTGCAGCTCATATTGAAGCAAATGTTAAAGATGGGTGGGGAAATCCGGAAGGTTCGTTAGAAGACTTTGTTTTTTCGACCGCCATACAGAAGACAAGAGAAGAATTCTCACCACTCAGAGTCGAGATCCGACCCTCGAATGGGCAGAATGCTCGGTTCTCCATCTCCCTGGAGGCAAAAGACGATGCAAGCAGCTATGAAAGCGTATCGCATAGGCGTCGTGGATGATCATCCCTGCGTGATCGCAGGCATCCGTGCTGCACTGGAATATGAAGAGGGTTTTGCATTTTCCGGCGAGGCGCGCACTGCCGCTCAGGCTTTGGCGCTCGCGGAGAGCGGCACCCTTGATGCGCTGGTCGCCGACCTGAGCCTCCCTGGTGCTGCAGAAGGTGCCTGGTTGCCGGAGGCGATCGCAAGGGCGCCGTCTCTTCCGATCCTCGCCTACACCATGCATGCGGACGCGCGCATTCTTCAGCGTGTCTTCGCGCTGGGCGTCACCGGATACGTGCTCAAGAGCTCCGAAGCGCGCCACCTCATCGACGCGTTGCGTCTCGTTCTCTCCGGCAGGCGCTACATCGACCCCTGCCTCGCCACGGAACTGCTGCCCTATGTCGGCGAGACCGAGCAGGACAGCGACGAGACCGAGATCACGCGGCGGGAAGAAGAGACGCTGAAGCTCACGGCGTTCGGCTTCAGCATCAAGGAGATCGCCGGAAAGCTCTGCGTCAGCCCGAAATCCGTCGAGACCTACAAGCGTCGCGCCGCTCAGAAGCTCTCTCTGCAAAGCCGGGCCGATATCGTCCGCTTCGCCCTCGATCGCGGCTGGCTGGACATAGACCGTTCACACCTCTCCGCGCTCGATCGCAAGCCGGATGCCTGGATCGCCGACACCTCAGGGGCCTCAGCCTCGCATCGCGGACGCTCCGTCTTCTGAGATCGCGGCGCAAGGATCCGGACAGCGCGCCTTCAGCCTGCGAGGCCGCCCGCCCCTGCCATGTGCCGGACCACATCTGGCCCCCAGATCCAGATGAAATAGGCCCCGCAGACGAGGCCGTCGGCAACGATTTCGGCGCCGCCTCCATAGTCGCGCCAGCGGCGCATCGGCGGCAGCACGCCCCGCGCCTCGATCACGGTCGTCACCCGTTCCACATAGATCACCAGAAACACCATGAGCGTATCGAGACGCCGCGACAGGCGCCGCAACGCCGAGACCGGCCCACGCCCGCTTGCCGCAGGTGTGGCCGCCTCGAGCGCATCGGCGGTGTAGCGCGTCTCTCGCATGGCTTCCGCCAGCACCTCCTGCGCCCGCTCCATGAAATGCGCGACGTAATTGAGGACCGGCACGCGGCCGAGAAAATCGACGAGTTCGGCACGGTTGTTGTGCACGAAGACGAGGAGGAGAAACATCGCGCAGGGGATGCGAAGAAAGAGGAAGTCGCCGGCGAGCATCTCGAAGGCGGCCCCGGGCGTGGCGCCACGCACAATCGCCACGCCGAAGGCGGAGGTAACGAGGACGCAGGCCGAAATCGCCGGGAGCAGAAGCGCATAGACCGGCAGCCTGAAACTCTTGCGCAGATAGAGGCTTCGCGCGACCACGCCGAGCGCCGGCACGACGAAGTCGCCAAGGCTGGTGGCCGCCCCGCAGGCGAAGGCGAGTGCGAGGAAGAAGATCATATGAGATGGCGCACCGTCTCGGCGTCGATCTCTGCCTCATGGCTGAAGATCATCGCCGACAGCCCGGTTGCCGCGTTGATCTGCGCAAGCAGGATTTCCATCTCTGGCCGGTCGAGCCCGGCGAAGGGCTCGTCGAGAACGAGAATGTCGAGCGGCATCGCCAGGAAGGCGAGGACATAGAGGAGCTTTTTGCGAGACAGCGGGAGTTCGGCGACCCGCA
This sequence comes from Afifella sp. YEN Y35, assembly GCF_047553465.1. NCBI lineage: Bacteria > Pseudomonadati > Pseudomonadota > Alphaproteobacteria > Hyphomicrobiales > Afifellaceae > Afifella > Afifella sp. YEN Y35. The sequence goes on along the minus strand of NZ_CP180203.1, from coordinate 4,090,852 downwards.
CGTCCCGCCCCACTTCCGGAAAATGGTCGCGAAAGACACCGCCCCGATCGAGTTCGCCCACCGTCAAATGCACCGGCAGACGGTCGGGATACTGAAAAGTGGCTGCGATCCGGCTCCCCTCCCGCCGCCACAGTCGGCCATCATGGCGCGCGTCGATGCCGACGAGACCGCGGGCGAGTGACGTCTTCCCCGTTCCGTTCGGGGCCAGGAAGAGCGCATGCTCTCCCTCCCGCAAAAGGGCAGAAAACGGTCGCGCCAGGCCTGCATGACCAAACCCCTCGGCAACTAGGATGGGCTCGGCGCCCTCACGCGCCGGATCGGTGAGAAGAAGCGGCGCTCGCGAGGCGCATGCCTCCCGCACGCTCGCCACCTCGACCGTTGCGACACGCCCGGCCGAAATCGTCGCGGCGCAACGACACAGACCGACGAAATCCCCGCGTCCCCCATCATAGATGAGGACGATACGAGTCTCCCGGATCTCGTTCAACAACGCCTTCAGGAACGCCTTGAAATCGCGGTCGAGATTGGAGGCGCTCAAATCCAGGATTAGGAAGGGCGAGCCGGTTTCCACCACGCAGGCGATATTGAGGCGGTGGCTTTCGCCGCCGGAGAGGGACTGCGTCGGATGCGCCAGGATCTTCGTCAGACCGTATTTGTCGAAAGCGGAAAGATCCGAAGGCGCCTCCCGCCCGAGAGCGGCGAAGGAATAGCGGATCTCCTCGGCGACGTTGCGCCCGACGCTGTACTGCTTCGGCTCGCCGAAAACGAAGCCGATCGTCTGCGCGCGGTGAAGACGAAAATCGAGGCCCCCCGGGCAATCCTCATCCGACAGGGTGAGCCCGAACGAGGAACCGTCCGGGAGCCGGAAAGAAAAGAGGTCGAGCCCGCGCACAGGGAAAGGCCGCCGCACCATCCCGCGCCCCTCGACGGGCTGCAAATACCTGGAAAAGCGCGCGAGCCCCGACAAGAGCTCAAGGAACAAAGAGGGGCGTTCACTCGAAGCGGCATCGAGATAGACGATGTCGCCCGCTTCCCAATCGATGCGTTGCGGCACAGAGAAGGCGTGAGCGGCAATCTCGGCCGTGCCGGCTTCGAGACGAAGATGCATCCCCGACGACATCACATTTGGGTCAGGTATGACCGAGCGGCGTCTTGCGCAGCGCCAGGATCGCGGCAGCCGCGAGCGCCACATTGACCGCGCTCGCCACGAGCAGAACCGGAATGAGCCCACTCACCGGCGCCTCGAGGGCTGGAAAGACCCAGCCGATCAGCTTTGGCCCGAGATAGCCGTTGCACACGATACCGGCCGGAACGGCGACGACCAGGAACCACACATCGTTCGAATACCGCAGGATGGCGCCGAAGAGATACGCCCAGAGCGCCTGTTCCACCGCAATGAAGAGATGCACCGGAACCGAGAACGGAAAGCCGCCCGAAACGGCTGAGAGAAGATGCGCGACGGCGGCCACCGGCGCGCCGAGAAGCGGGCCATAGAAGCCGGCGACAAAATACGAGGGAAACGCGTCGAGGGCGATGGAGCTCGCACCGCCGAATTTCACGAAGCCGAGAAGAAAAGACAAAAGCGAGAAGACGGCGACGATGATCAGGGAGCGGGTCAGAGAGGAACGCATGAAAGGCACCGGAAGCCTTGAGGGGAGGAAACGCAGAGCAAGCGGCCGAGGCCGATTTCGGATGTGGGCGGAAGGGTTTGCCGAACATTTCCCTGACGTCAAGCCACGTCACCTGCATAGCCGCCAACGCCACACGGAAAGAACCGGTGCTCGAGGTCGGGATTTCCACAAGCATTGGCCGGCAAGAGCCGCCCCGCCGAGGCCTCTCTCTTGCCCGGAGGCGGGCGCGCCGTTTAGTCCCGCTCCAAGGTGAGCCCTCACCCGAGAGCCGCCGCTCGCGCCAAATATTCGGCCACCCAGGCCGGACGGCGCGACACCTCTCGCGGCGAAGGCGGGTCAATGACGCCCTTCACCGCCACCTCCCAACAGCCTGCCGGTCCCCCGAACGGCAGCGCTCAAATCACCACACTCAGCCCGATTGGAAATGACGTCATGATGCAAAAGATCGCCTTGGGACTGGCGGGCCTCTTCCTGGCTGGAACGATCTCTTCCGCGAATGCAGGTCCCGCCGACTTGAACGGCCGCCCCGCTCAAGCCGCCTCCTATTTCGAGCAATACTGCCTCGCCAACGGCGGAAACCTCACGAAAGCGATCGCCGCTCTTGCGGGCTCCAAAACCTTCGGCAATCAATCCGGTACGAACGCCGGGTCGATCACATATGCGAGCTTCACCGGCCCCGACGGCATCAACGCCTCGGTCAAAATCGGCTTCTCCAGCATCGCCGACCATTGCAGCATCATCGTCATGCGCTCGGGAGACGGCATGGCCCTGAGCAAGGCATTGGCGGACCATTTCGCCGCCAAGACAGGCGCAAACGCCTCCTCCGTGAAGCCCTTCGCGGATTACGGCGAAGGCGGTTACGCGGTTCCCTACGAAAGCGGCCAGATCATCGCCGCACCGATGACGACAGGCATCCAACCCGGCATCGTCCACATCAACTTCTTCCCGTGAGGATCACGCGCGCCGGAGGTCCCACAAAGTCGCGAGTTGCGTAAACCGAAGGCCGCGATCTGTGACATCGAAAAACTTGGATTGCCCATACGCACTCGATAAGCTGCAAGGCATGTCGGGCGCGGGGGATTAACATTGCTGATACGCGTCATTGCATCCGCTCTACTGTGTTTTGCTTTCACCCCTGCCGCACTCGCAGACTATTCGGCGAGCAGGACGTGGTTCCGTTCGCTCAATCAGGACGATCGCCTAGTTCTGCAATTTTCACTAATGTTCACAGATAATTACGTCGCATTGGCAGACGGCTTGTTCGGCCGACGTACCTACGAAGCGTTGATCAACTTTCAGACACGACACGGCCTGCCAAAGGATGGAGTTCTGTCTCCGTCCGAGCGAGACACCCTGATTTCCGAAGCCGCTGCACTTTGGACACTCACAGGGTTTCGTTTCGTCGATGACGCCGCGGCGGGGTTAACGCTGGGCGTTCCCACGGCATTGCTCCATCCTGCCGGCTCTACTTCGCGGGGAAGCCGTTGGGAGAGTTCGAACGGCACGGTGGAACTGGAAACGGTAAGCATTCCGGTCAACGAAACAGCTTACACGGACCTGTATGATCGGCTGACGACCGAAAAGACGACCCGCCACGTCAGCTACTCAACGATCAAACCCAGCTTCTTCATCGTAAGCGGCATGACACACGGCAAGATTTTTTATACCCGCTTCCAACGCGGCCGGTTCGAGACCCGCGGCTTCTCGCTCGCCTGGACTCCGGACGTCGACGCAGTATTCAGCCCGCTTGCTATCGCCATATCAAACAGTCTGTCGGTCGGCGGCGCCCGCGTCACCTCAAGCAGCCCGCAAGAAACCCCAGCCCGGCCGGTCACGTCCCCAAGCATCACGCCGAATGCGCCCGAGCCCCATGAAGGCTTCGGCAGCGGCTTTTTCGTTGACGAGAACCATATCGTTACCGCCGGCCACGTCGTCGAAGACTGCGGTGCGATTGAGATCGTCGGTTATGGAAAGGCCTCCCTCCTCCGGACAGATGCAACGAACGATCTTGCGGTCTTGGAGAGCCTCGGAAGGAGCGGAACCCCAGCAAAGCTTCGGCGAGGCCCCGTCCGTCTCGGGGAGGAGATTGTGGCGCTCGGCTATCCCCTGACCATTGCAATGGCCGACACGCTCACGGTGACAGGAGGCAACGTCAATGCCTTAAGTGGGCTGGGCGGAGATAGCCGAATCCTCCGGATCAGCGCACCAATTCAACCTGGCAATTCGGGAGGGCCACTCGTTGACCGTAACGGCAACATCGTGGGTCTCGTCACCAGCAAGCTTGATGAGTTGAGGACGCTTGAGATAGCCGGCACCCTACCTCAGAATGTCAACTTCGCGCTCAAGGCCTCACTTATCGATAACTTCTTAGCCTCCGCTGGCATCGAGCCCGAATATGCCTCCGGAACGTCTGAACCTGCCTCCATCGCGGATGTGGCGGAGATTGCAAAACCATTCACGGTCCAGCTCCACTGTCGGCCCGAATGAAAGGCGGGAGAGCGCGTTCGCCGCTCAGTCGAGAACGATCGCGGGGCGAAGGCTCTGGTCGGTTGCCTGGGAGATCTCCCCCGCATCCTCGACATCCACATGTCTCAGGAGCGGCATGACGACATCGGCCTTGCGCACGAAAAGCTCCTGCAGGTGCGAACACACGCGGCCGGTGGTTCCCTGACGCGACACCAGCGACAGGGGCGAGGATGACCGCGGATGGACCACGCGGCGTGCGACCAGGCGCCCGGCCCGCAGATGCTCGCGCACCATCACCTCGGGCAGAAAGCCGATGCCGGCCCCGGTCAGGTGGCCAAGAAGCTTGGTCTGGAGATCGGGCACGAGCAGTTCCTTCTGACCCGACAATTTCCAGGCGACCCGCTTTACCAGCCGGATCGCCGTGTCCTGGACATTGATCGCGGGAAAGCGCCGCAAATCGTCATCGCTCAGCGGCTCGGGAACCTGCGTCAGCGGATGCTCCGGCGACACCACGAAAACCCAATGGATCGTGCCGAGCGCATGCGTACGGAAATCGTCGTTGATCGTATGAAAGCCCGGCGCGCCCAGCGCCATATGCCCGCCATTGTGCAACAGCTCGTCCCACACGCCCATATAAACGGCGAGCCTGAATTCGAACTCCGTATAAGGAAAGGCGCGGCTCAAATTGTCGAGCAACGCCGCAGCCGCACCGGCATCGTAAAGAAGGTTGTTGATGACGAGCTTGAAGTGCGGCTCGACATTGTTGCCGACTTGGCGCAGCTCGTCCGGCAATTCTTCGAGCCACTCGAAAATCTGGGTGGCTTTTTCAAGAAGAACCATGCCCGCCGAAGTCAACGTCACCTGACGGGTGGTGCGCACGAAAAGCGGCGTGCCGACGCGGTCTTCCAGTGCCTTGATCCGGTAGCTGATCGCAGACGTCGTGCGATGCAGATGCTGAGCCGCGGCCGAAAAGCTCTTCAGCCGGGCCACCGCCACGAATGTGCGAATGGCCTCGAGATCGAGATTGGGCAGACCGGAGTTCATGGCGGCAGCATCTCTTTGCGCAAAATGCGGCGGAAAGAACAATCTGAGAAGACTGTAGCGATCCGAACCGCAAGCGGCAAAAAGATTAGCTCGGGAATGCTTAAAGGGGCCGCGCATAGCGACCAAATGCCTCCGCAACGCTTTGCTCGCGGCACACCAATGCCGGCAGCATTGCGCGGGCAGCGAACGCCATTCCCGTCAGGCAATCCCATCCCGAACTGTGACCGATCTCTGCAACGCGTTCGAGACGCGGGTTGAGATCGGCGCCGCCGTCGGAGATGTCGGCAAAAGCATCGATCAGACTGGCCGCAGCCTCGCCCTTTGCGGCCCAGGCGAGATAGGCGGCGCTGATCGCGTTGGTTTCCGTCGCGGCGAGTGGCAGAACCGAGGAAGCGAGCCGATCGGCGAGGTGCGGCGCACCGAGGCGCTGCAAGGCGACCAGAAAGCCCGCGAGGAAATCGTCGCCGGAGGGCGTCAGGCCCGGCCCGAGGCCGAGCATCCCCTTCACGGAAGGCAGGGGCGCATCTCTGTCGACCTCCGCACGGCCTGCCCACCCCATCAGAGCGTCGATGATCGGCAGAGCCTTGGCGAGGACGGGATCCTCTGAAGCGAGGTGGTCTGCCGGGACATGACCATCCAAAGCGACAATCAGTTTGCCGAGGCCTGCCGGACGGGCGTCCTCCGCCTCGGCTGCCAGCCGGGCGAGACCGCGGGCAAGACTGTCCGCAGTGGTGAGCGAGGGCGGAGACGCCCACCACGGCCGAACACTTCGCGCATCGAAGCAGAGATCGTCGACGAAGAGCCTCCCCGCCTCGGCCACCGCCCTCTCTCCGACATCAAGCCATGACTTCCACGACGCGATGCCGGCCATCGGAGCGAGCAGATGCAGGGGCCCCGGACCAAAATCCGGCGGGCCGACGCAGATGAGGCCCGTCTCGAACACCGCATAGAAGCTGCGACGGAACACGGCGATGATCCGCCCCTCGCCGCCCGCTGGGAGAACACGAGCAGCCCCGGCACCCGCCATCGTGACCGGAAAGAGACGTATCACCGCCGGTTCCTTTCCTAGGCGGGATCGTCCGCCGTGACGGACGTTCCAGCCTCACCCTTCAGCATGGCGACCGCGTCCTCGATGCGTCCGATAAGGACGCGCTTGCCGCCGTTTTCCAGGAATGTGATGGCCGCATCGATCTTCGGCCCCATGCTGCCCGGGGGAAACTGTCCATCGGCCCGGTGACGGCGGATCTCCGACAGTGTGACGTGCTCAAGAGGCCGCTGTGTCGGCTTGCCGAAATCGATCGCGACCCGCGGCACCGGCGTCAGGATCATCAAATCGTCGATGCCCAGGAGGTTCGCCATGAGGACGGACGTCCGATCCTTGTCGATCACCGCCTCCACGCCGTGGAGATCGCCTTCAGCGTCCCGCACCACGGGGATGCCGCCACCACCACCCGCAATCACGACGGCACCGGCCGCCGCCGCCGTGCCGATCATCGCCGTCTCCACGATATGACGCGGCTCGGGCGACGGCACGACATGGCGCCAGCCGCGCCCGGAATCCTCGCGCATCTCCCAGCCCATTTCCTGGGTCAGAGCCCGCGCTTCTTCCTCATCGTAAAAATAGCCGATCGGCTTTGTCGGATTGTCGAAGGCGGGATCATCGGCATCGACGACCACCTGCGTCAGCATATAGACGACTTCGCGCGCGATGCCGGCGCGCCTGAGCGCGTTCTCGAACGACTGCATCAGGACATAACCGATACCGCCCTGGCTGTGGCCGCCGCAGACGTCGAGCGACATCGGCGTGACGCGGTCGCGCGCGATCGCGTTGCGCATCAGGATTTTTCCCGCCACCGGGCCGTTGCCATGCGTGAGGACGAGTTCGGTGTTGAGCTCCATCAAAGGCAAGAGCGTCGTGGCCAGACGCGCGCCCACCTCGAACTGTTCCGCCGGAGTGCCGCGAATACCTTCGGGATGGGTGGCGTTTCCACCAATGGCAATCAGCAGGCGCGGAGGGATACCCTCGGTCATCTCGACCTCCTGGTTGTGTGAAGAATTGCTTGGACTTGAGACAATCGGGGGCCGTTCCCGGCCGCGACAGCGGTCGAGGGGAAAACCCGATCAAAAAGAGGTTCTAAAAGGAAAGGGGGCGGGGCTTTAAAGCGCCCGCCCCGTCTCAACCAATCCGGCTTAGGCGGTCTTGGAACGCGCTTCCACGAGAGCCTCGAACGCCTGTTCGAAGCATTCGAGCGGCGGGCGCACGACACCGGCGCCGACCTGGCCGATGCCCGGCTCGCGGTGCGCGATACCGGTGTTGATCACCGGCGTGATGCCGCTTTCCACCACACGCCGCACATCGAGGCCCATGCAGGCGCCCTGGAAATCCCAGGTCGGGATCTGCAGCGTCGTGTTGGCTTCGACATAGATCTCGCGCATCTCTTCAGACGTCTCCAACGCATCGTTGAAGCCGCCCGAGCCGACGAAGCGGGTGACACCGGGTGCCGCAACCATCGCCGCCCCGCCGACGCCGAACGTCTCCGTAATGGCGCTGTCGCCGATATCGGGATTGGCGTCATCCTGCGAATAGCCGGTGAAGAACAGGCCGACCGGCGTGTTGACCGGCGCCGTGAACCATTGCTTGCCGAGGCCGGAGACGCGGATGCCGAAATCGCGACCATTGCGGGTCATCGCCGTGACGATGCTGCCCTCGCCCACGGCGTGCCCGGCATCCATGACGCATTTGCAATAGGCCATGGCCACGTTGAGGAAGAACTGGTCGGTCCGCTCCAGGAAGCGCAGAACCTCTTCCTTGTCGGCGTCCGACGCACTGCCGATTGCGATGTCGGCGGCGAGCGCCTTCAACAGAAGCGCCGAAGCGGCGATGTTGCGCTGGTGGAACTCGTCGCCCATCGTGATGGCCTGCGACATGATCGCGGAGAGCTCGAGCCCGTCGGAATTGCGCTTCAGAGCCTCAGACAGGACCGGGGCCAGCACGTCGCGCATCCACGCAAGCCGCGTCTGCACTTCACCCTCGAACGCGCCGAAGCGCATCACCTTGCCGATGCCCTCGTTGAGGTTGCAATAGGCAAAGTTCCCCTGATTGGCGTTGCGCACGACGAGGACCGGCATATTGGCGGAGGTGATGCCGCCCATCGGCCCGACCGCCGACTGATCGTGGCAGGGCACGAAGCGGACGCTCTTTTGCGCAAACGCTTCGGCCTCTTCGGTCGTCTTCGCCCAACCTTCGTAAAGGCAGGCACCGAGGACCGCCCCCTTCATCGGGCCGGTCATCGCCGCCCACTCGATGGGGGGGCCGGCATGCATCAGGACATGCCCTTCGGAGAGCGCCGGGATGCATTCATGCGCCGGGCAGACATCGACGAGATAAGGCCGCGCGCTCCGCATCTCGTCGAGAACGGCCGCATTGGCTTCGTTGATCGTTGCGTACATTTTTGAAAACTCCAGAGTCAGATCAGGGACGCGGCCATGCGGCGCAGCTTCTCGGTCTTGTCGGAGACCGGTTCCCATTTGAGGTGGACGACATCGACGTCGTTGCTGGCGAGATCGTCGGCAAAGCCGCGAAGTCCGATGTTGATGACGGCGGGCGGCTCGCTCAGAAGCGGAGACGCCTTCGCCGTTTCGGCCCTCGCCGGCGTAATCAGCCGAAGCGCCAGAAGGACGGCCATGCGCACGCTGTCGGCGATGAGGATGCCGGCATCCTCGAGCGTCTTCGCCTGCGCGGCGTAATCCTGCGGATCCTCGCTCACGCCGGTAAGATTGGCGATGACGGTGATCGGCGCCTTGTCGCCGCGCGCCGCCCGCATCTCTTCCACCGCCCGGGCAAGTTCGCCGGCAGGATCGGCATGGCTGCCGAAGCCGAGCACGACGTCGACCATGAGAATGCCCGCATCCGCGTCCTCGGCGAGCGCGTGGATCATCTCGTTGCGCCCGAAGGGATCGATCATCGGATGCGGCCGACCTCTAGTGTAGAGATCATCGCCGAGATCGATGATGCGGTGCTCCGCCGTGCGCAGCATGAAGCCTTCGTCATGGGCGGCATCCGGCGACAGATCGAGAGCCTCGGCGAGAAGCTGCGCCGCCTCTCCGGCGAGCGTGCCGCCGGTATAAAGACCGCGGATACCCTTCGCCGTGACGGCCGGCACGCTCGCCGCCTGCTCCTCGACCCTTGCGAGATCGACGGCCAAGGCTGCCGCCTCGTCAAGCGTGCGTGTCAGATGCAGATTGCCGAAGTCCCGACGGTCGGGATGATCGCCCAGGAAGAGGGCGACGGCCGGCTTGCCAAGCTGCTTCAGCTTGTCGAGGAGCTTGGCCCGCACGGCCGCCGCGGGGGGTTTGGAAACAAAGACGACGACTTTTGACGCCTCGTCGGCGGCCACGAAGTCGAGAGCGGTTTCGGCGGAGGTCCCGCCGATTTTCTCCGACAGGTCGCGGCCACCGAGGCCCAGGGCATGGCTGATGCCCATGCCGCCGCGGGCGATCTGACAGGTCACCTCCTGGAGACCGGTGCCGGAAGCACCGACCACGGCGATCGAGCCCTGCGGGATGCGGTTGGCGAAGGCGAGAGGTGCCTTGCCGACGATCGCCGTGCCGCAATCCGGCCCCATGACCAGAAGCCCGCGCTCCCGCGCCTGCTCCTTGAGGTCACGCTCTTCCTCGACACTGACATTGTCGGAGAAGATCATCACGTTGAGGCCGGCATCGAGCGCCTCTTTCGCCAGGCCGTGGGCGTACTGGCCCGCCACGGAGATCAACGCGAGATCGGCTTTCGGAAGCTGGTCGCAGGCGCGCCGGAAGCTTCGTGCCACCGGATAGCGGGCCTTCGACCCGCCCTTGGCCATGGCGGCAAGCCGCTCTTCCACCTGGGCGGCGACCTTGTCGGCGACGCCCGCATCCTCGCCTTCCGCATCGATGACGATGCACAGATCGTTCGGCGTGGCGTCATCCAGATCGTCGTGCCACATGCCGGTTTCGCGGAAGACGTCCTTGTTGGCGGAGGTTCCCATCATCACCGAGACCCGGTTCACCTCGGGAAGGGATGAAAGGTCCCTGGAGAGAACCATCAAGGTCACGGAATCCTGGAAGTTTCCTTTGATCAGTCGAGCACTGAGCATCTCAACTTTCCTTTTCGGCCGCAGACTTGCGGACGTCTTTCATGAACATCATGCCGAGCATGCCCACGATCAGGATGACGGCGGAGAGATAGAAGTTGGCGGCGAGGCTGCCGGTGGCGTCGGCGATCATGCCGGCGATCGTCGGAGCGAGGATCGAGGACGACATGCCGACGAAGTTGAAGATGCCGAAGGCGGTGCCGTAGGATTCCTTCGAGGCGTTGTCGGCGACGTTGGCGATCAGCACGGGATCGAGTGCCAGCTTGCCGAAGAAGCCGTAGACGCAGATCGCCGCGATCATCTGGTTCACGTCGTCGAGGAAGGCGATCGAGACGAGGCTGATGGCCGCGATCGGGACGAGGACCAGAACCAGCGGACGACGCTTGCCGAGCCGGTCGGAAATGTGGGCGAAGAGCAGCCCGCCGGGAATCGACACCCAGGCGACAAGCGAGGCGATGTTGCCGATGTTTTCGGCCGGAATGCCGCGCTCTGTCTGCAGATAGTAAGGCAGCCAGGTCAGGATCATGAAGAACCCGAACAGCGAGCAGAACACCATCAGATAGGTGAGGAGCAGGTTGCGGTTCTTGATCAGCGACTTGAAGGACAAGCCTTGCGACGTGCCCTCGGCACTTTTGGCGCGCGGGCGCTCCTTGACCAGGACCCAGATCAACAGACCCGTGATCATGGTCAAAACCGCGAGCACATAGAACGGCATGCGCCAGCCGAGATCGAGCGTATAGGCCACCCAGCTCGACATCATCAGGCCGAGCGCAATGCCGAAGGCCATGCCGGAATTGATGATGGCGCTGCCGAGGGAGCGGAATTTCTGCGGAATCTGTTCCGAAGAGATACCGTATTGCGGCCCGTAATAGGTGCCCTCACCCACCCCGGTGATGATGCGCGCGGCAATGAGCTGCGGGAACGTCTTGACCATGCCGCTGACGGCAGTGAAGATGCCGAAGAGCAGGAAGCCCGGTACGAGAACCTTCTTGCGGCCGATGCGGTCGCCGAGGATGCCGGCCGGAATCTGCAGGGCGGCATAGGCCAGGAAGAACAGGGAGCTGATCAGCCCCAATTCGGTCCCATTCAGGCCGAATTCGGTCTGTATGTCCTGCATCACTGGGCTGAGGACGGTTCGGTCGGCGTACATGAACACCCAACCGAGCCAGAAGAGGAAAATGGTGATCCACCAGCCGGGGATGCCACCTTTTTCTGCGGCCGCCGTCGACGCTGTAGCCGAGGCGCGGCCTTCAATCGGGACTTGCTCGTTCATCCGAGGTCTCACCCTTCAAGGAGTTCGTTTCACTCCTGAGACCCTAGTGATTTTTCGAAGCCGGATTTTACGAAACTTTCCAACAGAGCGGGCCGCGGAGAGGGGCAAAACCCCTTGAAAACCCCGGGATTCCGAGCCGCAAGATTTGTGAAAGCAGAACCGCGGGGGACACCCGAACGTCACTCTTTCAAACAGTCGTCGCTCGATTGTTGAAAGGACTGCCGCCGCCCGGCCTCAAAATCCGCCTATCCGCCCTCAAAAACGCCTGCGCGCACAAGCGCAGGCCACGTTTTTGGGCCAGCGCCTGCTCGAAACTCGTTGTGACGGGGCGATGAACTGCACGGAAATGGACCTTGCCCGAAGACCCCCGAAGGCACAGGAGATCATCCCTGAAAGACGATGCCGCGCAGCCGAAGCGACCGCTCCCCCTTCAACAACACCGCCCGCAACCACCACACGAAACGCCGCCCGCACCGCACCCGAGCAAAACGGCCGATCCGAAGACGTGTGGATGTCCAGAGAGAGAGAGTGTGTGTGTGTGTATTCCGAGAAGCGCGCATACCGGACTTTGCGGTCAAAACCCAAAGTCCGAAACAAAACCCGCCGCATGCCCGCATCAAGGACTTAGGCGCTGGTACTCCCTAGGGGAATCGAACCCCTGTTTCCGCCGTGAGAGGGCGGCGTCCTAGACCGCTAGACGAAGGGAGCAGCGGCGTCAGCCTGGCAGGCGAAAGCGCCCGCGCGAAGCATCGGAGGCGCTATGTGGCATGACCCGCGCGGCGATGCAAGAGGAGAGAAGACGAGAAATCAAAATCCCGCATGCGAGCCGGACAGCGTCCGATCCACCCGGCCGTTGTGCGGACGAAGCGCCACATAGAATGCCGCAAATCACGGCAAAAGGCCCGCTCCCCGCCAGCGCCGCAAGGCGCGACACACTCAACGCGCCGCAAGGTGCGAAACACTCAAAGCAGAGCAAGGTGCGAAACACTCAAAGCAGAGCAAGGCGCAAAGGAACAACGGCACGACAAGGCGCAAAAGCCGCAGCGCACCATTGGGCCTTGGCGCGTGCGGGTCTTCTAGCGTGCGGGTCTTGCCGCCTATTCCGGCAAACGTAGCCCCGCCCCAGCCAACCGCGCTTGCAGGCCCTCGATCAGCCGCCCGGAAGCAGTTTGACGCGGTGCAGGATCGTGCCGCTCGCCGCATCGAGGACGAGAAGCTCTTCGCCCCGGCCCTCCTGCCCGTCGCCGCGCGCCGCTTCGCTGATCCGCAGAAGGATGTTGTCGCCGTCGAGCGCGGCCGACGTGACGGTGGATCCCGCCGGCAGCCGCACTTCGGCGACGCTCGGCCCCGTCCCGGCCGGGGCTCCGAGGAGACCGAGCTTGTAGACTATTGCGCCGAACACGGCGACAAAGCCCAAAACCATGGTCCCGAACGAAACGATCAACAGGCGAACGAGCCGCCGGCGCACTCTTTCTGCGGCCGGATCGAGAGGCTTTTCGTCGTCGTCGCCCACCGGCGGCAGTTTTCCGGGGCGCTCTTTGGCGGATGCGTGAGGCGTCATGAAGGATCACGAAAGCGTGTTGGATTACACTGTGGAGCCGGACGAAACCGGCCTGCGCCTCGATGCCTTTCTGGCTGCCCGCGCCGATCGTCTGTCGCGCAGCCGCCTCAAGGCTTTGATCAAGGACGGTCATGTCCGCGTCGGCGGGCGGAAATTAGACGAGCCGAACTACCGGGTCAAACCCGGCGAGACGGTCGAAGTGGATCTGCCGGAACCGGAAGAAGCCACCCCGAAGCCGGAAGCGATCCCTCTTGCGATCGTCTACGAGGATGCCCATCTCGTCGTGGTCGACAAGCCTGCAGGCATGGTCGTCCACCCCGCCCCCGGCGCTCACGACGGAACCCTCGTCAATGCCCTCCTCCACCATTGCGGCGACACGCTTTCCGGCATCGGCGGCATTCGCCGTCCGGGCATCGTCCATCGCCTCGACAAGGACACGAGCGGTCTTCTGGTGATCGCCAAGAACGATGTCGCCCACCGCGATCTCTCGGCGCAATTTGCCGATCACGGCCGCGAAGGCCCGCTGAAGCGGGAATATTGCGCACTCGTCTGGGGCGTGCCGCAACTGCGCGCCGGCTCGGTCGATGCCCCGCTCGAACGCGATACGAAGAACCGCGAAAAACGTGCCGTCCGCCGCGGCGGCCGTCATGCCGTCACCCATTACCGGGTGGAGGAAACCTTTCAGAACGGGCTCGCAAGCCTCGTCACCTGTCGTCTCGAAACCGGTCGCACCCATCAAATTCGCGTGCACATGGCCCATATCGGCCATCCGCTTCTGGGCGACGCACTTTACGGCTCGGGTTTTCAGTCGAAGGTCGCAAAGCTTCCCGCAGACGCGGCCGATGCCCTTCACACCCTCGCCCGCCAGGCCCTGCATGCCCGCTCGCTCGGCTTTCGCCATCCCGAAACCGGCGAGACGGTGCTCTTCCATTCGCAACTGCCGAGCGATTTCGAGACACTTCTGAACGCCTTAAGAAAGCCTTCTGAAGCCTTACAAGGCCGTAATTAGGCAGCATCCCGAGAGGCATGATAGGCTTGACGCAAGCCAGGACGTGACGAAAGTTAGACAGGCGGGGTCGAAAGCTCTGCTCCAAGACAATCCACGAGTGCTCAGGATGCGGCCGCTCCGCGGCGCCTCCCGGTGTCGACTCTTCTGATGACAGGCAATCCCGATGGCCACAGGCAACATCCCCGTCGTATCCACCGCCGAAGGCGGTTTGTCTCGTTATCTCGACGAGATCCGCAAATTCCCCATGCTCGAGCCGCAAGAGGAATATATCCTCGCCAAGCGCTATCAGGAGCATGACGACCGCGATGCCGCGCATCGTCTGGTGACGAGCCATCTGCGCCTCGTCGCCAAGATCGCCATGGGCTATCGCGGCTATGGCCTGCCGATCGGCGAGGTCATTTCGGAAGGCAATGTCGGCCTGATGCAGGCCGTCAAGCGCTTCGATCCGGACAAGGGCTTCCGTCTCGCCACCTATGCGATGTGGTGGATCCGCGCCGCGATCCAGGAATATATCCTGCGCTCCTGGTCGCTCGTGAAAATGGGCACGACGGCCAATCAGAAGCGGCTCTTCTTCAACCTGCGCAAGGCCAAGAGCCAGATTTCGGCGCTGGAAGAAGGCGACCTGAAGCCCGAGCAGGTGGCGACGATCGCCAAGCGACTCAACGTGAGCGAGGAGGAGGTCATCTCCATGAACCGGCGGCTGTCCGGCGATGCCTCGCTCAACGCGCCGATCCGCGCCAATGAGGGCGAAGGCGGCGAATGGCAGGACTGGCTGTCCGACGATGAGACGGAGAGTCAGGAGACGAACCTCATCGCCCAGGACGAGCTCGAGCAGCGCCGCGCCATGCTGAAGGACGCGATCGAGGTGCTCGACGAACGCGAACGGCGGATCTTCGAGGCGCGTCGTCTCTCCGACGAGCCGCTGACGCTGGAAGAGCTCTCGGGCGAGTTCGGCGTCTCGCGCGAGCGTGTGCGCCAGCTCGAGGTCCGGGCCTTCGAAAAGGTGCAGAAGGCGATGATCCGCGCCTCCAAGGAACGGGATCGCGGCGCCCAGCAGCGCCTCCTCGCCGACGCCTGAGGCGGCGCACCCTCCCGAGACGAAACAGAGAAATCTGTCCCTCAAGGGATGGGACGCTCTAGCCGCCCCGCAACCGCCGCAGGGCCCGTCCGTCCATGACGACGAGCCCTGCGCCGATCATGGCCATGCCGGCGAACTGCCCCGCCGACAGGCTTTCTCCGAGAAGCACGACGCCGAGCGTCACCGCGCTCACCGGCACGAGAAGCGTGACGAGCATCGCGTTCGTGCCGCCGGCGCGCGCCAGAATCCTGAAAAACAGCACATAAGCTAAGGACGTGGACAGAAGTGCCAGGCCGAGGATCGAAAGGATCGCGGCCATGCCCGGCATTGCCGTCGCGAAGGGCCGGTCGATGAGGAATGCGACCGGAACCATCAAAAGGGTCGATGCGGAAAGCTGCATCGCCGCCGCAACGACGGGATCGGTCGCCCGAAATCCCTTTCCGACGACCGCCGAAAACCCATAAGACGTCGCCGCGGCAAGCATCGCCAGAACGGCCAGAAAATCGGCCGTCAGCCCGCGCAGGGCCGGCAGGCCGATCATCACGGCAACACCCAGAAAACCGAGAACGACGCCCGTGACCTTGTTCGTCGTCATCTTCTCGTCGGCCGTCAGAACATGCGCGATGAGAACGGTGAAGATCGGCGTCGTCGCGTTGAGGATGGAGGCCGCGCCCGCACCGATTTCGACGGTCGCGAAGGTGATCAGCGAAAACGGCACGGCGTTGTTGAGAAAACCCATCAAAAGCGCGCGCAGATAAATCCCACCCCGGCTCGGCAGGCGCCGCCCCGAAGCGAGGATGACGATCCAGAGTGCCGCAGCCGCGATGCCGACGCGCAAGAGCACGAGCGTGAAGACCGGCACCTCCGCGCCCGCGACGCGCATGAACAGGAACGAGCCGCCCCAGAGGAGCGACAGAAGGACGAGAAGCGTCAGGCTGCCGAGATCGAGAGAGGCCTCGACTGGCGCGGTGCGTGCAGATGTGGGGAGGGTTTTGGCGTCCATGTGACGAGCCCTAAGAGAGGCTTCTCTCCGGCTCCACCCGATTCTTGAGGCGCTGCCTCCGGCTCGCCAGGAAGACGCCGCCGAGAATGCACACGCCGCCGAAAGCGTGGGCGTAGGTGAAGGTCTCGCCAAGGGCGAAGACAGCGAGAATGGCACCGAAGAACGGCACCAGATGGAAGAAGGGTCCCGCCCTGTTCGGACCGATGAGATCGACGCCCCGGTTGAAGCAGATATAGGCGAGCACCGAGGGAAAGACGGCGACGTAGAAGAGGGCCGCAAGGCTCGCCGCATTGATGTCGATATGGCCACCGCGCAACAGATCGAGCGCGCTTGCCGGCAGGAGCATGATGGCGCCCCACCCGATGGTGATCGCCAGAAAGCTCAGCCAGTGAAGAGGCGGCCGCCGCTTCAAAAGCGCGGAATAGGTGGCATAGATGACGACGTCGATCAGCATGATCACGTCGCCCGGATTGAGCCGCAGATGCGCCAGCACCTGCAATTGCCCGCGCGAGACGATGACCACGACCCCGATGAGGGAGACGACGATGCCGGCAAGCTGGCCGAAGGTGAGCCGCTCGCGGAAGAGCATGAAAACGACGAAGGCGATGGCAAGCGGCGTCGTCGCCTGCAGAAGCACGACATTGAGCGCCGTCGTATATTCGAGAGCCCAGTAGAGAAGCGTGTTGAAGAGCGTGATGCCGCACAAAGCCATCAGCGTCAGCACGCCGAGATGACGCTGGATCACCGGCCAGTCGGCGCGCAGCGCCTTCATGGCGAAAGGCAGGATCAACAGCGCAGCCCCACCCCAGCGCAGCTGCGCGAAAAGGATCGGTGAGAAATCATCGATCACCGCCCGCGCGACCACCGCATTGCCGGCCCAGAAGAGCGAGGTCAGCGTCAAGAGCAGATAGGGTTGATCGAAAAGCCAACGAAAAGGGGCAAAGAGGACACGCATTTCCCCGCCTCTATCCCTCTGCGGCAAATTTGTCACCCACCGGGACCATGGATGAGGCCGCAAACGCGATCGTGCGGCGACCGTGAGACGGCTTGCAAGCCTCGGCCGGAGAGTTATGGTGGGCGTTTCCGAGGGGTGTGCGGACAAACCGCGCTGAGATGGCCGTGATGGCGGCCGGACCCTTTGAACCTGATCCGGGTCATGCCGGCGAAGGGACGGGCCTCAGTCTCTCCAGCACGCATGATCTCTGCCATGAAAGGGGCGCGTGCTGGCCATTCTCGCAATCCGTCTCGCAATCGCGATCGCACTCCTCGCCGTCTGGGAAGGCCTCGTGCGCGCAACCGGCGTGCCGCGCTTCATCCTGCCGGCGCCGAGCGATCTCGTGACGGCTTTCTCCGCCCTCCCCTTCTATTATCTCGGCAACGCCGCCGTCACCGCGACGGAGATCGTGGTCGGCCTCGTCGTCGGAGCGCTGGTCGGCGCATTGACGGCGATCCTGGTCGTTGCCTCTCCCGCACTTGAAAGGCTCGCCATGCCGATCCTGGCGGCGAGCCAGGCACTCCCGGTCTTCGCCATCGCGCCGCTTCTCGTCATCTGGTTTGGCTTCGGCATGGCGTCCAAAGTCGTGATGGCCGGGCTCATCATCTATTTTCCGGTGGCCACTGCGTTTGCCGACGGTCTGAAGCGCACCGATCCGGGCCTTCTCGATCTCGCAAGGCTCAACCGCGCCTCCAGGCGCGACACCTTCCGCTACATCCGCATTCCTGCGGCCCTGCCCGCCCTTGCCTCCGGGCTCAGGGTCGCCGCCGCGATCGCGCCGATCGGCGCCGTCGTCGGCGAATGGGTCGGCGCCTCCGCCGGCCTCGGCTTCGTCATGCTGCAGGCCAATGCCCGCATGCAGACCGACCGCGTCTTCGTCGGCCTCTTCCTGCTCGCCGCGATGGCGATCCTGCTGCGCGCCCTGATCGATCTCTTCCTGCGCCGCCTCCTCGGCTGGGTGCCGGGAGAAGCGAGCATCGCCTGAGACGATCTCCGAAACTCCGACATGATCCGAAAAGAGAGGAAATGACCATGCTCGACCGCCTGCGCCTGATGCTTCTGGCGCTCATCTTGACCGCCTCCCCAGCGGCGGCCGCGGACCACCTGACCGTGCTGCTCGATTGGTTCGTGAACCCCGACCACGCGCCGCTCGTCGTCGCGCAGGAAAAGGGCTATTTCGCCGAGGAAGACCTCGATGTGGAAATGATCCCGCCGGCCGACCCGAGCGCTCCACCCCGCCTCGTTGCGGCGGGCGAAGGCGATGTCGCCATTTCCTACCAGCCCAATCTCTATCTTCAGGTGGCCGAAGGATTGCCGCTGGCGCGCTTCGGAACGCTCGTCGAAACGCCGCTCAACTCGCTCGTGGTTTTGGAAGGCAGCGATGTGACGACGCTCGCCGACCTCAAGGGGAAGACGGTCGGCTTCTCGGTTGGAGGCTTCGAGGATGTGCTTCTGAAGATGATGCTCGGAGAAAGCGGCGTGACCCTCGACGACGTCGATCTCGTCAACGTCAACTTCGCACTCTCACCGGCCCTTCTCGCAGGACGCGTCGATGCCGTCATCGGCGCATTCCGCAATGTCGAGCTCAATCAGCTCGACATCGAAGGCAAGCCCGGCCGGGCCTTCTATCCCGAGGAGCACGGCGTGCCGCCCTATGACGAGCTCATCTTCATCGCACGCTCCGACAAGCTCGGCGACGACAGGCTGCCGCGCTTCCTGAAGGCGATCGAGCGCGCCACGCTCTACCTCACCAACCATCCCGAGGAAGCCCTCGAGATCTTCACGAAAGCGCATCCCGATCTCGGCGACGAGCTCAACCGCCGCGCGTTCATGGATACGGTCGCCCGCTTTTCGAAAAGCCCTGGCGCCTTCGACGCCGGCCGCTATCAGCGGTTCGCGGAATTCATGAAGGATCAGGGACTGATCGAGACGGTACCGGAGCTGGAAAGCTACGCCCAGGCCGTTCGGTAAGGGCCCGTTCGGTGAAAGCCAGTTCGGTGAAAGTTAGCCAGGCTGGGGCGATCAGGAATCGCCCCAGCTCTGCATCACATTCTCAAACACCTTGTCGCCCGGAATACCCTTCTCGAAGGTGATCAGGGCCCGCTTGCCGCCCTCAAACAGGATCGGCAGGTCGAACCAGGAACCGCTGCGCAGAAGCTCCAGATTCCGCTCCACCTGATCGGGCGTGTCGGAGAGCGCGATCCAGTAGAGGTCACCGGTCACGTCGACGGCAGCGCCTGCGAGCGGCTGTCCGCGCGCCTGCTCGTTCGGCTTCATCACCAAGGCCGGAACACGCTGCACGACTGCGGTGTCGTCGAGCGTACCGGAGAAGGCGATCTCGATGAGATGGCTCGCCGGCAGGGCAACGTCGTTGTTCTTGGAAATGGTGATCGTGACCTCGGCCTCACGCTCCGGCACGTCGATCTTCGCCTGGATGGCAGAGCCTCCGTCGTCGCGCTTGACCGTCGACCACGACACGGCGCCGTTCACCGCCTTGCCGGCGGCACCGTCTTCGCCCTGCTCGTAGAAGATCGCCCTTTGCCCGACAAGCGAACCGCTCGTGGCCTGTCCCGCGGCATTCCCGTTGGAGGGCGCCGTCTCGGAGAGCTCGTCCGGCGTGCCCGGCTGCGTCTCGTCGGCCGGCAGACCAGCGCCATCTGATTCGCCCGTGTCGTCCGGCAGACCTTCATCGCTGGGCGCACCGTCGAGAGGCGCATCCATCGGCTCTTCCTGGCTCGTGGAAGGTCCGGCATCGGGCGTCTCGGCTTCCGGCCCGGTGAGGAGACGATCCTCGTCCTTGCCTTCCACGCGTTCGCCCTGGCTCTCGATGAGGCCCGTCAAAGGCGACGAGGACGTGTTGTCCTCGGCGTTCCCCGGGGCCGTGCCCTGTGCCGTCTCGTCGGAGGAAACCTGGCCGGAGATATCGTCATACGCGGTGACGATCGTATCCCATTGCGAATAGACGACCGCTCCGATGCCGAGCGCGATCAACAGAACCAGGACGGTCGCGATCAGCGCCGGCGCGCGCGATGTCCGCACCTTCTCCGAACCATCGTCATGGCGCGGTGCCGCGACGGCCTCGTCTCTGGCCTCGCCCTTGGCCTTCTTTTCCTTTTTCCACCGCGACTTGCGGGCAGAAGGCGTTTCGTCCTCGACACCGGCGCCCTCGATCCGGGCATCCTGCGGGTAATCGTCTTTGCCCTCGGACGTCACATTCGGCACGGGCGCGCCGGCGGGGCCGGCCCCGGCCGCAGCATCCGGCCGCTTCGGCTCCCGGCTCCCGGCGAAATCGCCGCCAGCAGCACCGCCCCCAACAGAGCCGCTTCCCCGAAGGTCGCGCTCCCCATATTGGGGCACGGCCCGGGCGTGCGCCGGTTCCGCCCGAGGCGCCTCTTTTGCAGGAGGCGGGGGAGGAGGAGGCGGGGGAGGAGGAGGTGGTGGTGGCGGAGGGGGTGGAGGCGGCGGTGGTGCCGGCTCCTCGTCGGGCTCCTGGACACCGGCACTCTCGGCCGCGAAATCTTCCTCCACAACGGCAATCGCATCTTCGAGCGCCGCATGATGCCCTTCGATATCTTCGGGGGGCAGCGGAGGCTCCACGGCGGTGAGCTGGCGCGCCAACGCAGAGCGGGCGCGGTCGTAGACCGCCTGGCGCATGTCCGGCCCGTCATCGGGAAGACTGGCGATGGAGCGTTTTAGGATCGCTACGTAATCGGGCATAACGCTTGAAGAACTGTGTAACCGTGGATTAACGGCAAGGCTTAGTCCTGAAATGGGTCACGGACAAGGATCGTATCGGCTCGTTCCGGACTCGTCGACAGAAGAGCGACCGGAGCTTCGATGAGTTCTTCGATGCGCCGGACGTATTTCACCGCCTGGGCGGGAAGATCGACCCAACTTCGTGCGCCGGCTGTCGATTCCTGCCAGCCTTCGAGGCTCTCGTAGATCGGCTTCAACCGCGCCTGGGCCGCAGCGCCCGCCGGCAGCCAGGACACGCGGCGGCCATCCACCTCGTAGCCCACGCAGACTTTGATCTCGTTCAGGCCGTCGAGCACGTCGAGCTTCGTCAAGGCGATGCCGTCGATGCCGGAGACCTTGACCGTCTGGCGCACGAGCGCCGCATCGAACCAGCCGCAACGCCGCTTGCGGCCCGTGACGGTCCCGAATTCGCGGCCGCGCTCGCCGAGGAAGTTGCCGATCTCGCCTTTGTCTTCGGTCGGGAACGGCCCCTCCCCGACCCGGGTCGTGTAGGCCTTTGTGATTCCGAGCACGTAGTCGAGCGCCGAAGGCCCGATGCCGGACCCGGCCGAGGCCTGTCCCGCCACCGTGTTCGAGGAGGTGACATAAGGATAGGTGCCGTGATCGATGTCGAGGAGCGCGCCCTGCGCCCCCTCGAAGAGAATGCGATCGCCCGCCTTGCGCCGCGCATCGAGCAGCGCCCACACGGTATCGCAGAACGGGATGACCCGTTCGCGCACGTCCTCGAGCTCGGCGAGAATGTCTTCGCGCGACACTTCCGGCTCCCCGAGGCCTTTCAGAAGCGCGTTGTGGTGGACGAGAAGCCGATCGATCTTGGCTGGCAGCGTCTCGGGTTCGGCAAGATCCATGACCCGGATCGAGCGCCGGCCGACCTTGTCCTCATAGGCTGGCCCGATGCCACGCTGCGTCGTGCCGATCTTCGCCTCGGGCGCGGCGGCATTCTCCCTGAGCCCGTCGAGACGACGGTGCAGCGACAGGATGAGGGCGGCATTGTCGGCGATGCGGAGCGTCTCGGGCGTCACGGTCACGCCCTGCTCGGCGAGGCGGTCGATTTCCGCAATCAAGGCGTGCGGGTCGAGCACCACGCCGTTGCCGATGACGGCGAGCTTGCCCGGTCGCACCACTCCGGAGGGCAACAGGCTCAGCTTGAACGACACGCCATCGATGACGAGCGTATGACCGGCATTGTGGCCGCCTTGAAAACGCACCACCACATCGGCGCGCTCCGACAGCCAGTCGACGATCTTGCCCTTACCTTCGTCGCCCCATTGCGAGCCGACAACCACCACATTGGCCATGACACGAGGCCTTTCTGCGTCCAGCGTCTTTCAGGAATTCCTACCGCGAGTGCCCTGCTTTGGCCCCTTCCGTCAAGCGTTGCAGCGGATGGCGGCCCTGTCTGAGGTGCAGGGCATGGCGGTGAGCGCCGCCCGCGCCGGAGGCCGACGGGCAGCAAAAGAGCCGGACCCCGCATTGCGGCGCCGGCTCTCGGATGATGGCGGCCGGTCAGGCCGGCCGCCGATCGGGCATCGAAGCGCGTCAGAAGACGAGCGGCTTCACCTGCTGCACGTTCTCGATCCGGTTGATCGCCTCCATCAGCTCCGTCGAGATCGCGTGGTCGACCGACACGAGGGCGATCGCGTTGCCGCCCTCGAAGTCGCGGCCGAACTGCATGCGGGCGATGTTGATGCCGTTCTCACCGAGAAGCGTGCCGATTCGGCCGATGAAGCCCGGCTTGTCGTTGTTGGTGATGTAGAGCATCAACTCCGACAGCTCCGCCTCCATATTGATGCCCTTGATCTGGATGATGCGGGGCTTGCCGTCGGCGAAGACCGTCCCGGCGACGGAGCGTTCCTGCTTGTCGGTCACGACGGTGAGACGGATATAGGTTTCGTAGGCGCCGTGCTGTTCGCGGCGCGTCTCTTCCACCTGAATGCCGCGTTCCTTGGCGGCGGCCGGCGCGGAGACCATGTTGACGGACTGCAGGAGCGGCTGCAGGAAGCCCGTCAGCGCGGCCGAGGTCAGCGCCTTGGTGTTCATCTCTGCGACCGTGCCCTCATATTCGATGCGGACCCGGCGCACGCCCGTCTCCGTCAGCTGACCGGCAAACGAGCCGAGCTGTTCGGCGAGCTTGACGAAGGGCGTGAGCCGCGGCGCCTCTTCGGCCGAAATCGACGGCATGTTGAGGGCGTTCGTCACCGCCCCGGTCGTCAGGTAATCGGCCATCTGCTCGGCGACCTGCAGGGCCACATTCTCCTGCGCTTCCATCGTGGAAGCTCCAAGATGCGGCGTGCAGACGACATTGGGCGCACCGAAAAGCACGTTTTCCTTCGCCGGCTCCTGGGCGAAGACGTCGACGCCCGCAGCCGCCACCTTGCCGCTGTCGAGCGCATCGCGCAGCGCCTGCTCGTCGATAAGCCCGCCGCGGGCGCAATTGATGATGCGCACGCCGTCGCGCATCTTGGCGATCGCATCGGCATTGATGACGTTGCGCGTCCGGTCGGTCAGCGGGGTGTGCAACGTGATGAAATCGGCACGCCGGAACAGCTCGTCGAGCTCGACCTTTTCGACACCGAGATCGGCCGCCCGGTCTTCCGACAGGAACGGATCATAGGCGACCACGCGCATGGAAAGCCCGAGCGCACGGCGCGCCACGACGGAACCGATATTGCCGCAACCGATGATGCCGAGCGTCTTGCCGGTGATCTCGACACCCATGAACTTCGACTTTTCCCATTTGCCGGCCTGGGTCGAAGCATCGGCCTTCGGGATCTGGCGGGCGCAGGCGAACATCATGGCGATCGCATGCTCGGCCGTGGTGATGGAATTGCCGAAAGGCGTGTTCATCACGATGATGCCCTTGGCCGTCGCCGCCGGGATGTCGACATTGTCGACGCCGATGCCGGCCCGGCCGATGACCCGCAGCTTGTTGGCGGCGGCGATCACCTTGTCGGTCACCTTGGTGGCGGAGCGGATGGCGAGACCGTCATACTCGCCGATGGCGGCGATCAGCGCATCCTTGTCCTTGCCGAGGGCGGGCTGAAAATCGACGTCCACTCCGCGGTCGCGAAAGATGGCGACGGCGGTTTCGGAAAGGGCGTCGGAAATGAGTACGCGGGGTTTGCTCATGGCGAAAATCCTCGTCGAGGCCTGCAGCGGTGGTCGTGTCGCCACGCCGGAGGCCGGTCAATTCGTGAAAGATCGGGAAGCGCCCGCGGGCGCTTGTCCCGCAGGCGAAGAAAAGGTCAGGCGGCTTTCTTGAGCGCGCTCTTTTCCGTGGCGAAGGCCCAGTCGAGCCAGGGCGTCAGCTTTTCCAGATCGGCCTTTTCGACCGTGCCGCCGCACCAGATTCGGAGGCCGGCCGGCGCATCGCGATAGGCGCCGATGTCGAAGGCGACGCCTTCCTTGTCGAGACGCGCAGTCAGCGCCTTGGCAAAGGCGGCCTGCTCGGCCTCGGAAAGCGCCTTCACCTCGTCGTCGACGATGACGAGGCAGACGGAGGTGTTGGAGCGGATCGCCGGTTCATGCGCCAGGAAATCGACCCAGGGGGTCTTCGCCACCCAGTCGGAAATGACGGCAAAATTCGCATCGGCGCGCCCGACGAGGCCGTTGAGGCCGCCGACGGAGCGGGCCCAGGCGAGCCCGTCGAGATAATCTTCCACGGCCAGCATCGAGGGCGTGTTGATCGTCGCGCCTTCGAAGATCTCGGCATTGAGTTTGCCGCCCTTCACCATGCGGAAGATCTTCGGCATCGGCCAGGCGGGCGTATAGCTCTCGAGCCGTTCCACCGCGCGCGGCGACAGGATCAGCATGCCGTGCTGCGCCTCGCCGCCCAGGACCTTCTGCCAGGAGAAAGTGACCACATCGAGCTTGTCGAACGGCAGCTTCTGCGCAAAGGCGGCGGAGGTGGCATCGCAGATCGTCAGCCCCTTGCGGTCGGCCGGGATCCATTCGCCATCGGGCACGCGCACGCCAGAGGTGGTGCCGTTCCAGGTGAAGACCACATCGCGGGTGAAATCGACCTCTCCGAGGTCGACGAGCGCGCCATACTCGGCCTTGAGCGTGCGCGTATCTTCGAGTTTCAGCTGTTTGACGACGTCCGTCACCCAGCCGGAGCCGAAGCTCTCCCAGGCAAGAACGTCGACGCCACGGGCGCCGAGCATCGACCACAGCGCCATTTCCACGGCGCCGGTATCGGAGGCGGGCACGATGCCGATTTTGTAGTCGGCGGGAACGCCGAGAATGTCGCGGGTTTCCTCGATCGCCTGCTTCAACTTGGCCTTGCCGCCCTTGGAGCGGTGCGAACGGCCGAGGAAGGCGTCGGAAAGTGCATCAAGCGTCCAACCGGGGCGCTTGGCAGTCGGTCCAGAAGAAAAGCGGGGATTGGCCGGGCGCTCTGCCGGCTGCGAAATCATCGTCATGTCAGTCTACCCTTTCAGATAGGCGCTCCGCGTTGGGGCGGAGTGTCCCGCCGCCGCCTTTACAGAAATGGGGGTGACAACGCAACTGACTTATTGTGGGGCGCCGGAGAGCAGCCATGTCTGTTGCGCGCTTGCCTCAATATAGAGAATGCGTTTTCAGAAGAGTGTCGTCGGGGAAGCGTCGATCCGACCCTTTCGGGGGTGGCAGAGACGCGGGTTGGGGAAGATGTGATGTCGGGCGCTGTGACGCTCCTGCTTTATTCGGCCGCCACATTGGCGTGCGGCGCTGCGGTGGCGGAACTGCATGATCCCGTCAGCTGGAAATGGCGCAGGCCGCCCCTCGCAGAGCGGCTCGCCGCAATCGTCCTGATCGTGTTTTTTCTGGTTCTTCTGGCGAGCCTGCTTGCAAAACTGGCGCTCGCCTTCGGCCTTTTGGGGCTTCTCGCCCCGGCCATTGTCTTCTTTGCGATTTCGCCGCTCGTCGCGCTGCAGGTGCCGCTTCACGCGATCGAGACATGGTCGGTCGTGCGCGCCTGTTCAGCCGTCGCCGGCCTGTCGACGCTCGCTGCATGGCGCCTGGCCGCGCTCTTCTCTCCGAGCCGGCTGCCGCCCTCCCCGGGCTGAACGAGCCCTGCGCGTCACGGCCTCTGCCGCACGGCATGAGAAAAGAGCCGCTGAACGCGAAACAGGCCGGCAAAGCCGACCCGTTCCAGGAGCAGAGCCAGAGAGAGGCTCAGGACTGGAGCTTCAGTACTTAACGACGGCGGGCTCGCCATAATACATCGGATCGGGCTCCGCGGCCGGCCCCCCGAAGGTGTAGCGCACGCCGAGCTTCACATCGTGGGAATCGATGTCCTTGAACTTGATCGGGTTCACGTTGTCGTTGTTGTCGTCGTAACCGACCATGTCGCCCGATTCCGCGTCACCGAGATTGACGTAGCGATAGCCGAGGTCGAGCGCGAGATTGGGTGTGACCTGATAGGCGACACCGGCATGCAGCGCCCAGGCGAGGTTCCACTCGCTGTGATCGCGGCCGTACGACACGTAGCCGTTCGGCGTGTTGATGTCGCGCATGCCGCTGATCGTGTTGCGCGAGGCGCCGATGCCCGCGCCGACATAGGGCGAGAAGCCGTGCCAGCTGCCGAGATCGACATAGGCGTTGGCCAGGAACAGCCATTCCGACTTCATCGCCTCGTATTCGTTCGAGCCGATGAAAGCCGGATCTGCGCCGACATAGGTGTCGAATGCGGAGAAGCTCGTCTTGCCGCGATATTCGCCGGTCAGGTCCACACGGGCCCAGGGATTGATCTGATAGCCGATACCGACGCCGGCGAAGCCGCCGCTGTCGAATTCCGGATCGTTGACGAAGCTGACGGTGTCGCCGTTCGCGATCGCCTGATCGATGAGGCTGCTCGTGATCTTGTCGACCCGCTGATTGGTGATGCCGATGTCACCGCGCAGATACCAGCCGCTGAAGGAAGGCGCGGCCGGCGGCAGCGGCTCTGGCTCGACGATCGGCGGAAGCGGAAGATCGGCAGCAAAAACTGCCGGTGCCGCGGTCAAGGCCGTCACGCTGGCAGCAAGCGCAAGAGTGGCGCGTTTCAACATAGTGGTCCTCGTCTTTTGCGGCGCGTCCGGCAGCCCGAAATCACCCACTGATGCTGACAAGGTTTAGCCGCAATCACTTAAGAAGGGCTTAACTATGAAGATTAACCACGCCTCTAAACCTTAACGAAAGCCTACCGGCAGCCGCGAGTTCAGCAACGTGTTGGACCCTTTCACCACGCCATGGCCGTCCGAACCGAACGCCCGGCGAGTGCTGCTTTCTTTAGAATAGATCCAGAACATAGTGTTTGATTTTGCTCCGGCCTTCTGGTTCGTTCGCAAGGTCGCGACACCCGTCGCAACGTCCTTTGATGTCAGGGCCTTGAACCCTTTCGATTGGAGGAAATGAATGAGATTTTTCTGCGCGACCGCAGCGGATCAGGCGCATCCGCCCCTCCTTCACGCAGCCGGTTCGGCCCAAGGCCCAGAACCGTTCCGTGCGCCGCGTCTGCCGACGCATCTCCAAGCGACACACCTCTCTCTCCGCGAACAGGAATAGCCCATGCACGAATGTCCTTTCGCCGGGGCCTGCGGCTATCTCAAGCGCCCTCCGGAAGCCCTCGTGGTCAACGGCTTCAGGCTGTGGGTCGCCGGCTATCAGACGGGCGACATCGAGCATTGGAGCGAGGCCTGGAATCTCTTCTCCGAGAAATTCGGTCACGGCCCGGCACGCCATTCCGTCACCCAGCTTGCCCATTGGGTGCGCTCCGTCTTCCTCTGGCGCACGGACCCGATCCAGTGCTTCAGCTCAGGCTGCCCCCATATCTGCCGCGACGAATGTCTCGCCGTGGCGATGATCGCCGCCTGTCAGCATCGAGACGGCTCCTGCCTCGATTATTGTCTGGAGCGCTTCTGCGGCTTTGCCGATCATCGCGAACCGCTCGAGGCGGCGCTCGGCTTCGCGTCGGCGCTCGAGTCACACGGCCAGCGGCTGATGTCGGTGCCGTGCGAGGTGGTTCGGGGTCTGATCGAGCCACCGGAATCTGAGCCGCAGATCGCCCGCACCTACCATTGAGCCTTTCGACGAGGCGAGCGAACAGAGCTCCAAATGTTGATTCGCATTCTGGTCGCGATCGCACTGACGCTGGCATCGGTCGCCGGCTACGCCCATGCCAGTTTCCACCATCTCTCCCTGCCGACCATGATCAGCCTCGACGCCTGGATCGAAAGCGCCGAGGCGCCGGCATGCCGCGCATCGGGCGGGGCGGACAGCACCGCCGCCTGCCGGCAAGAGAGTGCCGGTGACGAGCGAACCAGTCCCGGGCGAGCCACTCACAGGTGACAGCCGATTCGAGGGCTCAGACGAGCTCGGTCCCGAGGCCTTCGGGATCCTGAGTGCCGGCGGGCTGTGTGCCGGCGTCTTGCGCCAGATCTCCTTCCGCCCGCAGCCTTGAGCTTTCCCCATGCCGTCGCCGCTTCGCCCGGTAAAGCGACCGGTCGGCGGCCGCGAACAGTTCTTCGAACGTCCGTCCATCATCGGGCGATGTCGCATGGCCGATGCTGACGGTCACCG
The DNA here is from genome assembly GCF_047553465.1 of Afifella sp. YEN Y35. Lineage (NCBI taxonomy): Bacteria > Pseudomonadati > Pseudomonadota > Alphaproteobacteria > Hyphomicrobiales > Afifellaceae > Afifella > Afifella sp. YEN Y35. The sequence goes on along the minus strand of NZ_CP180203.1, from coordinate 4,062,369 downwards.
GCCGGCCGAGCGGCGGCAATTGCAGCGCCGCGACCCGGCGCATCAGGCGATCGCCGAGCGACGTCGCCTCCCAGCGGTCGAGATCGTTGCAACAGATGACGAACTCGTCGCCGCCATAGCGCACCAGCACGTCCTCCTTGCGCAGAACGCCCTGCATCGTCGCGGCCATCTCTTTGAGAACGGAATCGCCGCACGCATGGCCGAAATCGTCGTTGATCGCCTTGAACTCGTCGATGTCGACGATGAGCACGCTGAACGGCCGCCCCGCCTCGGGGGTGCAATTGAGCGCATCCTTGCCTTCGCCCGGAAGCCGGCTGCGATCGAAAACGCCGGTCAGCTCGTCGCGTCCGACCCGCTTCAGAAGATCCTCGTATTTTTCTCGATATGTGAGGATATCGAAAATGTCGGAGATCCGCTTCTGCCGCGGCGCCACCAGCGGCGGGCGCTCCAGATGGCGCAGATAAAACCAGGCTAGCACGCCGTAGATGCAGGCCGTCACCATCTTGGCGAGCCAGCCGCCCACCAGAACGTCGATCGGCGCATCGAGAAGCGCCCAGAGCGCCGAATAGAAGCCGATCTGATCGATGGTGAGGATCACCATGGCGCTGACCGCGATGCGCAGGCCAATGCTCTGGCGCATGATCCGGCCGAGCCGCTCGTAAAGCAGGATGATGAGGATGCTGTCGACGAACAGAAGCACCGTTCCCCACACCATCAGCCAGCCCATGTCGTTCATGAAGCTGAAATCCGGCAATTGCCCCGTCGCCGGCGCGACGATGTGATGGCGCGCCAGGAAGACGAGAGCGACGGTCAGGAAATTGCCGATGAGGAGCCCGTAGATCGGCTGGCGAACGGTGGAGGCGTCTTCGCGGATGTAGACGAGGAGAAGGAGTACGAGCTTGCCGGCGAAGAGAACGGTCGAGCCCGGTGAAATTGCAGTCCCCTCCGCGAAAGGCACGTAGAGGATCGCCGCCAGATAGGTTTCCAGGAAATGCATGGCGCCGAGGGCGCAGAAGAAGATGCCGATCCCCAGCCGATGACGAAGCCTGAAGAGACCGGCCATGACCGCGAAATAGACGGTCAGCTCCAAAAACAGCAAAAGGACGTTCATCACATCCATGAGGCGATCCCTCAATGGTGCCGCCCTCCCCTGGTGCCGACCGCTTCACACATGCGGCGCGATTTCCAGGAAGGGGGAACGGCGTCACTTCGACTTTATGGAGCCCATAAATCCGATGTGCGGGATCAAACCAAGTGAAAAACTTGATTAAAAGACGAGCAATCTCTCCACAGAGCCGCCGCCTTCAGCCGCCGACCGTCAACTTCGTCAGACAATAAAAAACGGCCGCAGCATGCGCTGCGGCCGTTGGAAAACCGAAATCCCTCGGACCCTAGCCGAGCGACTTGACGATCGCTTCCGTCATTTTCTTGGCATCGCCGAACAGCATCATCGTCTTGTCGAGGAAGAAGAGCTCGTTCTGAATGCCGGCATAGCCCGACGACATGGAGCGTTTGACGAAGAGCACCGTGCCCGCCTTGTCGACGTCGAGGATCGGCATGCCGTAGATCGGCGATTGCGGATCGTCGCGCGCGGCCGGGTTGGTGACGTCGTTGGCGCCGATGACATAGGCGACATCGGCCTGGCTGAACTCGGAGTTGATATCTTCGAGCTCGAAGACCTCGTCATAGGGCACGTTCGCTTCGGCCAGCAGCACGTTCATATGCCCCGGCATGCGGCCGGCGACCGGATGGATGGCGTATTTCACTTCCACGCCCTCCTTCTTCAAAGCCGCCGCCATTTCGTGAAGCGCGTGCTGCGCCTGCGCCACCGCCATGCCGTAACCCGGCACGATGATGACCTTGGAGGCGTTCTTCATCAGGAAGGCCGCATCTTCCGCCGAGCCCTGCTTGACCGGACGATCGTCGGCACCGCCGCTCGCAGCCGTGGTCTCGCCGCCGAAACCACCGAGGATGACGGAGATGAAGGAGCGGTTCATGCCCTTACACATGATGTAGGACAGGATCGCACCCGACGAACCGACGAGGGCGCCCGTGATGATGAGCGCTGTGTTGCCGAGCGTAAAGCCGATGCCGGCGGCCGCCCACCCCGAATAGGAGTTCAGCATCGACACGACGACGGGCATGTCCGCCCCGCCGATCGGGACGATGATCAGAACACCCAGCGCCAGGCTGACGATGGTAATCAGCCAGAAAGCCGTGTGGCTCTCGCTGGCCGCAAAGATGATGATGCACAGAAGCAGGAAGACGCCGAGGCCGATATTCACCTGATGGCGCATCGGCAGCAGGATCGGCTTACCGCTCATACGTCCGTCGAGCTTCAAAAACGCAATGATCGAACCAGTGAAGGTGATCGCGCCGATCGCCACGCCGAGCGACATCTCGACGAGGCTCGCTCCGTGGATCGATCCGACATCGCCGATGCCGAAGGCCTGCGGCGCATAAAGCGCGGCTGCGGCCACCAGAACGGCGGCGAGGCCGACGAGCGAATGGAACGCGGCCACCAGCTGCGGCATCGCCGTCATGGCGATGCGCTTGGCGATCACCGCGCCGGCGCCACCGCCGATGGCGATCGCCAGGATGATGAGACCCCAGGATCCGAAGCTGGCCGGCGGATGCCCGATCAGCGTGGTGAGCACGGCAATGACCATGCCGGCCATGCCGAACTGGTTGCCCTGGCGGCTGGTTTCCGGGTGTGAAAGACCGCGCAGTGCCAGAATGAAAAGGACACCCGCAATCAGATAAAGAAAGGCTGTGACGCTGGCAGACATCAGGCGCGCACTCCCTCAGCGGCGGCGCCTGCCGCCCGAGCCTTGGAAAACTGGCTCATTTTACCGCTCTTTCCGCTTGTACATGGACAGCATGCGCTGCGTGACGAGAAAGCCGCCGAAAATGTTGACGCTCGCCAGCATCACCGCAAAGAAACCGAACCAGCGCGCTGTGCTGGAACCGTCCGCGACGAGGTCGACGCCGACCGCGAGAAGCGCGCCGACGACGATGACCGACGAGATCGCATTGGTCACGGACATGAGCGGCGTATGCAGCGCCGGCGTCACCGACCAGACGACGTAATAGCCGACGAAGATCGCCAGCACGAAAATCGAGAAGCGGAAGACGAACGGGTCGATCATGCCACCGCTCGCGGCATGCGCGAGCTGACCCACGGCCTCCCCGTCTCCCAGCGCATTGAGCGCCTGCGAGGCGGCTTCCCGCGCCGCCTCCGCGGCCGACTGCGCCTGTTCGACAGCCTGCCTTACTGTTTCTTCAGCCATCGGCTATCCCCTATTTCTCGTTCGGCGCGTTCGCCGGCTCGCCACCAAACTGCGGGTGCACGACGGCCCCGCCATGGGTGAGCAGCGTCGCCGCCACGATCTGGTCTTCACGGTTGATGGAAAGGGCCTTCGTCTCCTTGTCGACCATCGGCTCGACGAAGGCGTAGATGTTGCGGGCGAGAAGCGCCGAAGCGGATGCTGCGATCTGGCCCGCCATATTGACGATGCCGATGAGCGTGACGTTGTCCTTCACGACCTGCTTGTCGGCTTCCACGCCCTCGACATTGCCGCCGCGTTCCACGGCGAGATCGACGATGACGGAACCGTCCTTCATCGACTTCACCATCTCCGCATCGACGAGCTTCGGGGCCGGACGGCCAGGAATGAGCGCCGTGGTGATGACGATGTCCTGCTTGGCGATGTGCTCGCGCACCAGCTCCGCCTGCTTGGCGCGGTATTCCGCCGACATTTCCTTGGCGTAGCCGCCGGCCGTCTCCGCCGCCTTGAACTCTTCGTCCTCGACCGCGATGAACTTGCCCCCGAGGGACTCCACCTGCTCCTTGGCGGCCGGGCGCACATCCGTCGCCGTGACGACGGCGCCGAGGCGCTTGGCGGTCGCGATCGCCTGCAGGCCGGCAACGCCAGCCCCCATCACGAAGACGCGGGCGGCCGGAACCGTGCCCGCAGCCGTCATCATCATCGGCAAGGCGCGCCCATAGGCTTCCGAAGCCTCGATGACGGCACGATAGCCCGCAAGGTTCGCCTGCGAGGAGAGAACGTCCATCGACTGGGCGCGGGTGATGCGCGGAATGAGCTCGAGCGCGAAGCCGGAAAGCTTCGCCGCGGCCATCTTCTTCAGTGCCTCCTCATGGCCGTAAGGGTCCATGAGGGCGACCACGGCCGCGCCTTCCGGAAAGCCGGAAAAATCGTCCGGACGGCGAACGGTGAGGACGACATCGGCACCTTGAAGGGCCGCCTGCCGGGTCTGGGCGATGTCCGCGCCCGCCTCGGCGAAGACCTCGTCGGCAAGCGAAGAGCCTGCCCCGGCCCCACTCTCCACGACGACATCGGCGCCGAGAGACTTGAATTTCTTGATCGATTCGGGAGTTGCCGCGACACGCGGCTCGTCGTCCCGCGGTTCCTTAAGAACTGCAATGCGCATAATGATTTAGCTCAGGCCACTGCGAAGAGGAAGAAGACGAAAGTAATCCCGAGGACGACCGCGGAGGGTCCCCATCTGCTCTGCCTGAAAAGGCCGTAGAACAGCGTGCCAAGCGTCAGCGCGAGCGCGATAGACCCGAGCCACAGGGCGCCCCCGAGGCCGAATATAGCGACGATCAGGACGATCGTGACGACATGTATGATGCCCAAGATGAGGAGCGACAGAAATCTGTCGTACGTCTTCTCATGGTGCTCGTAATCCATTGCGGAACCTGTCGACGCCATCACCTGTTCAGCCATGCGCTACTGCCCTTGCATCATTTGGCGGGATATATCGCCGGCCTTACCACGCCATCTTAGACAAGGGCAACGCCGGGTAAACCTCCAAATGCCGCAGGGGCCGGAAGAGAGCTGAAAAGAAACGCAAAGACGGCGCCACTTGGGCGCCGTCTTGAGTAAAGATCAGGCGTTGCGTCCCAGACGCGGTTCTCAGACGCGGTGCAGCGTGAAGGACGCGCCCGGCTGACGGCAGGTCATGCTGCTCGAGCCTGCAAGCGTGCAGGTGGCCGCGCGCTGCTGCTTCGTGGCGATGGAGTACCAGCTGATCTCGACCGTCTGCGGACCGGCCATATTGTAGCTGCCGGAGGCGAGCTGGGCGCCCGTCTTGGCGTCTTCGGTGGTCATGGAGCCGTTCGAGAAGGTCGAGACGAAGACCCGGTCGCTGGACATCCAGCGCCCCTCGACAGGCGATGAAATCTCTCGTCCCCCGATGCCCGTTTGACAGCCGGCCAGAAAGGCCGCGGAAAGAAGGACGGCAGCGGTAACGTAACGGGTTTGCAAATTGAGCCTCCAGCAGTTCATTGCTGCTTTAATGCCCTTGCCGCGAATTTGATCCCGCAGATTCAACGACAAGATTCGCGGCTCGAAGCGCCGCCGCCTGGTTGCGGGTGACCGTGTCGACGGAAAATCCGTCGATTTCCTCGTTGAAGAGACGGTGGAAATTCATCTCCGCACGCAGATGCAGGAAGACCCCGCCGAGACCGATCGCCGCACGGTCCATGAAGACGAATTCGCGCGGCACGGTGACCGGCCCTTTCTCCTTGAGAGCCATATGCACGCGGTAGGCCTCGCCACGCCCGTACTGTGCCGGCGAGATGCCGTCGGCGATCGCCCGCGTCCGATCGTCGAGAAGCGGCCCATAGATGAAGCGCGCCCAGATGTTGAGGATATCGATGAGCTCGTTGGAAAGCCCGCGAAAGCCCCAGGTCTCGTACGCGCTGACGATACGCTCGCGGTCGTCGCTCTGCAGCCCGCGATAGAGCTCGATCACGCCTTCCACGAAATGCGGCGGGAAGATGCGCACGCAGCCATAGTCGAGGAGATTGATGCCGGCGGGGCGCCCCTCCTCCTCAAAGACCGTGTAATTGCCGAGATGCGGATCGCCGTGGATGATCGCCTGATGGCTGAAAGGCTGCCACCACGCCTTGAACATGGAGGCGGCGAGATGATTGCGCTCCTCCAGTGAATGGTCACGGTAGTCGAGGAGCTTCTTACCCTCGAGCCAGGTCATGGTGAGAAGCCGGCGGGTGGAGAGCTCAGGCCGCAATTTCGGCACGCGCACCCGCGGCTCGTCGGCAAGGACCGCGTCGTAGAGAGCCATATGCTTGGCCTCGCGCTCGTAATCGAGCTCTTCGCGCACCCGCGCGGCGATCTCTTCGGCCATCTCGCGCGTATCGATCGCCGTATCCATCCGCCGGTGCAGCGAGAACAGAACGGAAAGCTGTCCGAGATCGGCTTCGACCGCGCTCGCCATCTCCGGATATTGCAGTTTGCAGGCAAGCTTCGTCCCGTCGTGATCGACGGCACGGTGCACCTGGCCGAGCGAGGCGGCGGCGGCCGGCTGATGCTCGAACTCCTTGAAGCGGCTTTGCCAGCCCGCCCCGAGCTCCGCCGTCATGCGCCGCTTGACGAACGCCCAGCCCATCGGCGGCGCGTCGGACTGAAGCTGCGTGAGTTCGGCGGCATATTCCGGCGGCAGCACGTCGGGGATCGTGGCCATGAGCTGGGCCACCTTCATGATCGGACCTTTGAGCCCGCCCAGCGCCTGCGCCAGCTCCTGCGCGTTGCGGCTCGGATCGATCTCGCGACCCAATGCACGCGAACCAACCATGCGCGCCGCGATGCCACCCATTCCCGCACCCACACGCGCATATCGCGTCATACGGCCGGTAAAACGGTTGCGTTCATCGTCACGAGGCGGATCAACAGGCATCGAGATAACCTTCACGTCATACGGCAAGCGGGATCGTCGTATGCGCTAGATAGGGTGCCTGAGGCTGACCTTCATCCGCCAATCGCACATCGCCAGGCTGAAACTTCTCCGGCACAGCGACGAGAAAGTGCAGGCGCTCTTCGGCGGGCGGGCCGCCACGCCAAGGCTGCCCCGCAGAGGCACTCCGGAGCGCTTTGCAAAACGGATCGCCAAAAAGGAAAAGGGCCGCCAGATTGGCGGCCCTCCGCGAGAAGCGGGCAATTTGCCCAGAATTTACTCGTTCACGAAAGCGACAGAGGTTGCTCCACCGTCCCGAGACCGATCAGGCAAATACCCCATCCATTCTCACTCGACACTGGATCACCTCCTTTCAAGCTGTTTCGACCGATTCTGAGTTTCTTCATCAAGCGACCGCTTGGCAAGCGCAAAATTTGCAGGGTCAGCAAATTTTCTAGGCCCGATGAAAAAGCGCTCATACGCGCTGTTTGCTGCAGCTCATGCTGCCTGCACCCTCTCTAATTCGTCGATCAGCCCTTCGACAACCGAAAGGCCCTGCATCCAGAAGGCGGGATCGGACGCATCGAGCCCGAAGGGGGCCAGAAGCTCTTTGTGGCGCTTGGTGCCGCCGGCTTTCAGCATGTCGAAATAGCGGTCCTGGAAACCGGTCTCGGCATCGCGATAGACGGCATAGAGCGAGTTCACCAGGCAATCGCCGAAGGCATAAGCGTAGACGTAGAAGGGTGAATGCACGAAATGCGGGATATAGGCCCAGAACACCTCATAGCCTTCGCCGAGCCGGATCGAGGGTCCGAGGCTCTCCTTCTGCACCTCCATCCAAATCTCTCCGATCGCCTCCGCCGGCAATTCGCCGTCGCGGCGCGCCGTGTGGACGCGGCGCTCGAACTGATAGAAGGCGATCTGGCGCACGACCGTGTTGAGCATGTCCTCCACCTTGCCGGCGAGAAGGATTTTCCGCTCCTTCGGCGTCGCGGCATTGTCGAGCATGGAGCGGAAGGTCAGCATCTCACCGAAAACGCTCGCCGTTTCCGCCAAGGTCAGCGGCGTCTGCGCCATCAAAAGCCCCTGCTCCCCAGCGAGGACCTGATGCACGCCATGCCCGAGCTCATGGGCGAGCGTCATCACATCCCGTGCCTTGCCCTGATAATTGAGGAGCACATAGGGATGCGCGCTCGGCACCGTCGGATGCGCAAAGGCGCCTGGCGCCTTGCCCGAACGCGTCGGCGCATCGATCCAGCTCTTATCGAAGAAGCGCCCGGCAATCTCCGCCATGCGCGGATCGAAACTGCCATAGGCGGAAAGCACCGTCTCTTTCGCTTCCTGCCAGTCGATCGTCCGCTTCAACGTCTCCGGAAGAGGCGCATTGCGGTCCCAATGGTCGAGCTTGTCCTTGCCGAGCCATTTCGCCTTCATCGCGTAATAGCGGTGCGACAGCTTCGGATAGGAGGTCGCCACGGCCTGCACCAGCGCATCGACCACCTCCGGCTCCACCCGGTTGGCGAGATGGCGCGCCGAAGCCACATCCGTGAAGCCGCGCCAGCTGTCGGAGATCGCCTTGTCCTTCGCAAGCACATTGGTGATCAGGGAGAACGTGCGGAGATTCTCACGAAACGTGTCGGCAAGCGCGGTTGCGGCGGCCTTGCGCTGCGCCTCGTCATGGTCGGTCAGAAGATTGAGCGTCGGCTCCAGGGTGAGATCCTTCCCGTTCACCTTGAAGCGGAGCGCCGCCATCGTCTCGTTGAAGAGCCGGTTCCAGGCGCCCCGGCCTGTCAGCGACTTCTCATGGAAAAGCCGCTCGATCTCATCTGAAAGCTGATACGGGCGCTCTTCGCGCAGATCGTCGAGCCACGGCTTCCAATGCGCAAGCTCCGGGCTCGCCATGGCCTTGTCGAGCACCGCATCGTCGATCCGGTTGAGCTCCAGCGGGAAGAACAAGAGCTTGGTCGAAACCCCGGTCAGCTTGTCCTGCAGATCGCCATTGAATTTTGCCCGCTTAGGGTCGCTCGTATCGCCGGCATAGACGAGCCCCGCATAGCTCATCAGCCGACCGATGATCTCTTCGATCGCCTGAAATTCCTCGATCACCCCGGCAAGGCGGCCGCCGCCTTCGGGACTTTGCGCGATCTCGGCGAGCTTGCCTTTATATGCGCCCTCGAAAGCCGTCGCCTTTTCGTCGACCTTGGCGATGTCGGCGGCCACTTCCGGCGCATCCATCGACGGGTAGAGGTCGGACAGATCCCATTCCGGCAGGGCGCCGAGGCCCTCGTCTGCGACCTGCGCACCCTCCTTCGTCACATCGAAGCCAGGCTGGAACTGCAGCAAACTCTGCTCGGTGCGCATCAATAACTCTCCTTGATAGCTGGTGCAGACGACGTAACGCTCAGCCTCTCATCTGGCAATTTGTGCGGCAAGAGCAAGCTTTGTGGGCGCGCCTCACGAGCGTGGCCGAGAATTCCCGCGCCGCGAAAGTGATCGCGGAACGCAAGATTTCCGTCGGTCCGGCGTCATGGGTAACAACCCCTTAACCTGAGTCGGGGCAGCTTGGTGCGAAATGAAACGCTCTCGTGCCCACGAAGACGCTTGATGCCAGCTCGTATGCTTCTGGTCGATGACGACCCGATCACCCTGCGTCTGCTCGCAGGCATGATGCAATCCTTCGGCTATCTGTCGGAATCGGTTTCCGGCGGCCAAGCCGCCCTCGATCGCCTCAACGACACCACCTCGCCTCCGGTCGATGTCGTGATCCTCGACCTCGTCATGCCCGATGTCGACGGAATGATGGTGCTTGAGGAATTGAAGAAAAGGCCCGCGCCTCCGGCGGTCATCGTCCAGACGGCGCAAGGCGGCATCGATACTGCCGTCTCGGCGATGCGTGCCGGCGCCTTCGACTTCCTGGTCAAGCCGGCAGCTCCTGAACGCCTGCGCGTATCGATCTCCAACGCACTCAAACTCTCGGCGCTCCAGGGAGAGGTGCAGCGCCTGCGCCACCGGCGCGAAGAAACCGTCTCCTTCGACGACATGATCGCATCCGCGCCGGCGATGATGCGCACCATGGAGCTCGGCCAGCGTGCGGCACGTTCTACCATTTCCGTCCTCATCGAGGGCGAGGCCGGCACCGGCAAGGAATGGTTTGCGCACGCCATCCATGGCGAGAGTGCCCGCCGGGCGAGGCCCTTCGTCAGCGTCGATTGCGGCGCCGTCCCCGCCGACGATATCGAGGTCCTTCTCTTCGGCCGTCCCGCGACAGGCACGTCACCGGCCCTTCGCGGCCGCATCCACGAAGCTCAGGGCGGCACACTGCTTTTGCGGCAGATCGCGGATCTGCCGGCCAGTGTGCAGGCGCGCCTTGCCGCCGTTCTCGAGGAGGGCACCCTCCCCCTTCTCAGCGGCGAACGTGCGACGCGCTGCGACTTTCGCCTCATCGCCACGACCGACCGCAGGCTCGTCGACCGCGTGGCCGAGGGCGTCTTCCGCGAGGACCTGTTTTACCGGCTGAACGTCTTCCCGATCTGGCTGCCGCCACTGCGCGACCGTGTCGAGGATCTTCTCCCGCTCGCGGCCACCTTCCTCGCCCGCTTCGCCGCCGAAGAGGGCCGTCCCCGGCTCAAGGGCCTCGCACCAGAGACGGAAGCGCTTCTCGCCGCCTTCCACTGGCCCGACAATATTCGCCAGCTCGAAAACGCCGTCTACCGCGCCGTCATCCTGTGCGAGGGAGAGTTTCTGCGCCCTTGGGATTTCCCGCAGATCCAGACGGCTCTCGACGCCGGCGCCATCCCCGAACTGGTCAAAGCCTGGCAAAACGAAGGTGCAGCCGCAGCCCGCACACGAGCGTCCGGAACGGGCCATGTTGCACGCGCGCACCATCGCGAGAGGGAAACACCTGACAAGTCCTTTGCATCGGCTGACAAAATCTCGCCCCCCCTTTATGGTCTCCTGCATCTTCTGGATCGGGACGGTGAGATGCGGGCGCTCGATGCGCTCGAGGAGGCAGCTGTGCGCTTTGCCGTCGAGCATTACGGCGGCCGGATGAGCGAAGTGGCAAGGCGCCTGCACATTGGCCGCTCGACGCTTTATCGGAAGCTGAAAGACTACGGGATCGAGACGGCCGCCGCCGATGCGGCCTGAGGCGCAGGTTCGCCGAAGAATGACAAGCTGGAGAGTTTGATGCGGTTGAGAGGTACGGCGGTTTTCCTGGCGTTGATGGCGGCGACACCTGTCGCAGCGGCACCTGCCCTAACGGTTGCCACGATCGGCGTCGAAGACGCCGCCGAGACGTCGTCACCGGCCATCACCACAGAGGCCGCAGCGATCCGGGCCGCTCTCGCCCATCAGCCGCAATTTGCCGATCCTCGCGCCAAAGACATCGCCGCGGCGGTGCGCAGTTTCTACGAGGAGCGGTCTTTTGCGCCCGTGTGGATTCACAACGGCGAAGCGACAGCGCAGGCCCGTGCTCTGCTCGACCGCATGGCGCGGGCGGCCGAAGACGGTCTTGCTCCTTCCGACTACGAGGCGATCGAGCTGCCGCAAGACGCGCTCACCGATACCGACGTCATCGCGGCGAAGGATGTGGCACTCAGCGAGAACGCGGCCCGCTTCATCACGCATCTTGCGATCGGCCGGGTTCTGCCGAAATCGGTCGACAAGGAAGTCTATTACACCCCGGCACTGCCGGATCTCGGCGAAGCCCTGGCCAAGACGACCATGGCGAAGGATGTCGACGCCACGATCTCCGCCTTTGCGCCCCCGCATCCGCAATATCAGGCGTTGAAGGCGAAGCTCGCGAAACTGCGCGAAAGCGACGGCAAGCCTTTGCCGCACATCGCCGAGGGACCGACCCTGAAGGCCGGCCAGCGCGATCCGCGCGTCGTCACGTTGCGCGAGCGCCTTGGCATCGAGATCCCGGAAGCGCCGCAGAAAGCGGTGTTCGCCCCCGCCGCGGATATGCCGGAGCCGAAGACGACGGGCTCGCTGGCGCAGAGCGTTTCCTCCAGCAAGATGGATGAGGCCTCGAGGTCACAGCCCCCGGCAGGGTTCCTGGAGAAAGCGCACGATTACAGCGCCGATCTGAAGCTCGATCCGACGCCGGCTGCCTTTCGCGCCGGCAACGACGCGATGCTCTACGACGACACGGTCGTCGCCGCCGTCGAAGCCTTCCAGCGCGAAAACGGCCTTTCGGTCGACGGCATGGTCGGTCCGCAGACGCTTCAGACCCTGAACGGCGCGAGCCGCGAGAACCGCATCAAGACAGTCATCGTGAATATGGAGCGGTGGCGCTGGATGCCGCGCGAATTCAGCGACGACTATATCTTCGTCAATGTGCCGGAATTCATGGTCCGCGTTTACCGCGACGGTGCGCTCAACCACGAGGCGCGCGTCGTCGTCGGCCAGCGGGCGCATCCGACGCCGCTGTTCGGCGATCAGATGGACCATCTCATCCTCAATCCTTACTGGAACGTGCCGAACTCGATCGTCACCGCGGAAATGCTGCCCAAGATCCGACAGGATCCCTATGGATACTTCGCCTCGACCGGTTACCAGCTCCTCGCCGACATTCGCGGCAAGACGTACCGGCTCGATCCGACGCTGATCGACTGGTACGCGGTCGACACGCGGCAGCTTCGTATTCGCCAGCCGCCGGGCGACCGCAATGCGCTCGGCCGCATCAAGTTCATGTTCCCGAACCGTCATGCCGTCTACCTGCACGACACGCCCGCAAAGAGCCTGTTTACGCGATCCTCTAGGGCTTTTTCTCACGGCTGCGTGCGCGTGCAAGACCCGATGGCGTTTGCGGACGCCATTCTGGCCGACGATGACCAATGGAATTCCAAGCGGCTGAAAAGAATGTTTTCGAACCAGGAAGTGCGCATCAATCTGCAGCGGAAACTGCCGGTTTTTCTTGCGTACTTCACGATGATCCCAGAAGCGGACGGAAGCTTGAAGACCGTTCCCGACGTTTATGGCTATGACGAGAAGCTAGCTAAATTACTGAATCTGTAACCATGACATGGGCTGAGGCGAGAAAATGGCGCCTCAGTCGCATTTTCGCCATAGCTTTCCATTTTGTAATTGAGCGTTAAGCAAGAGAAGCGAGAATTCGCTCTCGTGCCTGGGGATGGGGAAGGGGCTTCCCTCAAGAGAAGGCGATCACGCTTGCTGATACCGGCCGAGTCCAAACTCTCGCGCCTGCGCGGCCCAATGATGTGCCTGACGCTGGCCTTCGCCCTCCTTCTCGGAGGTTCCGATCCGTCTCTTTCGCGTTCCGGCGACCGAACCCTAAAACTCTATTTCGCCCATACCGGCGAACACGGCGAGTTCACGTTCCGCCGCAATGGCCGCTACGACCAACGCGAGCTGAAGCGCCTCAACTACTTCCTGCGCGACTGGCGTGCCGACGAGCCGACCGATATGGATCCGCGCCTCTTCGACCTCGTCTGGGAGGTCTACCAAGAGGTCGGCGCGCAGAACCCGGTCACGGTCGTCTCCGCTTTCCGTTCCCTGAAGACCAACAATATGCTGCGCAAGCGCTCCTCCGGCGTCGCCAAGCGCAGCCAGCACACCGCCGGCAAGGCGATGGATTTCTTCATCCCGGGTGTGCCTCTCGAAAAACTCCGGAAAATCGCATTGAGGAAGCAGGTCGGCGGCGTCGGTTACTATCCGACCTCCGGCTCGCCTTTCGTGCATCTCGATGTCGGCAGCGTCCGCCACTGGCCGCGCATGACGCGCCAGCAGCTTCTGGCGCTCTTCCCGGACGGCAAGACGCTGCACATCCCATCCGACGGCAAGCCTTTGCCGGGCTACAAGATCGTGCTCGCCGAATATGGCCGCAGCGGCAAGAAGGAGACGCTCGGCAGCTCTCGCGGCTCCTCGAACCCGAACGAGAAGGCGACCGTCGTCGCCTGGCTGAAGAATGTGTTTGACGGCGACGAGGACGAGGGCGATCAGACCCGCCCGATGCGCTCCAAGACAGCTCCGGCGCGGGCCCTTGCCCCCGTCCAGACGGCACGCTCCGCACCTCAGGAAGTTCAGGTCGCAAGCGTAGCGCCGCAAGAGCTGTCGCCTCCGGAGATGCTGCCACGCGCCGCTCCTTCCGCCATCCGGGCGATCGCAGTTGCGACGCGGACCGAGACGGCGGATCCGACCGCATCTGCGGCACCCCAGATAGCCGAGCAGGACACTGTCGGTCTTCTCGCTTATGCGGCGATGGCGCAGGCCCGCCCGGACGGCCTGCCAGCCGTCATGCCTGAGACGGCACGCCTGGCGACGGCCGAGGATGCCAGCGAGTTGACGGCTCTTTATGAGCGCGCGCTTGCAGATGCCGACCCGGCCACCGCCGCCCCGCGCGATGCGCGGGCAACGGCCGGCCTCGTCCTGGCGAATGCCGTGATGGCCCCGTCGAATATGGCGAAAGAAATCAGTCTGCCGGCAGCCCGTCCGATCGTGACGGCCTCGCTCGGCGCCGAGCCGCAGGGTTTTGATGCCATTGACGCCGCTGCGGGTCTCGCCGGATCGAAAACCGGGATCGCCTCCGAAGAGGAAGCGACGCTCGCCTATGCCTCTCCCCAGGAGCGCCTCGCCCAGGAACGCCTCGACACACCAGCCGCGCTCGAAGAAGCCGCCGGCCTCGCCATTCCGCAGGAGACCCCGCTGAGCCTCGCAGCCGCAGTCGAGATGACGGCGCCGTCGGCACCGGCCGCTCGCCTCATCACCCAAAGGCCCGATTCCGGCGATCTGTCACGGCTGATGGGCAAGGATACGACGCGGACCTTCATCTTCGCCCTGTTGCAGGCCCCGCGGCCCTCCGGCGCGGTCGAGTTCTTCGCCATTCCGGTGAATGAGGGCGTCGCCCGGGCCATCAGCAAGGCAGAGCAGCTGCGCACCGATCGCTTCGCCACGAAGGACGACCTCGCCTTCATCGACGAACCCGACCAGGTCTATCTTCTCGTCGCGTCGCTGGACTGACGCAGATCCCAGAGATCATTCACCAGAGATCACTCAGCGGTGTCCGCGCTCAAGAATGAGCGCCGACCCATCCGCTCACGTGGCGGGCGCCGCCGCTGCGCTCGCAAGCCCTTCGCCGAGGTAGCGATCGAGCGCCTCCCGATCCTCCGCCGAAACGTGCAGACAGAGCTTTGAACGGCGGTTGAGGATATCCTCCGCACTCACCGCGAACTCCGCACGGCGGAGATACTCGACCTCCTTCTGATAGAGGTCGGCGCCGAAATGCCGTCCGAGATCGGCGGGCGATGACACCCCTTCCAGGATCTCGAACGTCTTCGTGCCATAGGCGCGCACAAGCCGGGCGATCAGCGGACGCGGCAGACCCGGATGCTGGCCGGCCACTTTCTCTTCGAGCGCGGCGAGACCGTCGATCGGAAAATCGCCGCCCGGCAGAGGCGCATCGGCGGTCCAGGGCTTGCCCCGCTTTTCGTTGAGCGCCGCCTCGATGCGCAGAAGAACCGTCTCGGCAAGACGCCGGTAGGTGGTCAGCTTGCCACCCAGAACGTTGACGAGCGCCGCTCGGCCATCGCCATCGTCGACCTTGATGACGTAGTCGCGGGTCGCTGCCTGTGCCGACCCGCTGCCTTCGTCGACGAGCGGACGGACACCGGAAAACGACCAGACCACCTCGTCCGGGCGCACCGTGCGGCGGAAATAGGCGCTGATCGCCTCGCACAGATAGCTGGTCTCTTCGGGCGTGATGCGGACTTTGGCGGGATCGCCGTCGTAATCGCGATCGGTCGTGCCGATCAGCGTGAACTCCCCTTCATAAGGGATGGCGAAGACGATGCGCCCGTCGGCATTCTGGAAGATATAGGCGCGGTCGTGCGCGTAGAGTTTCGGCACGACAATGTGACTGCCCTGCACGAGACGCATGGGCTGCTGCTTCGCACCCGCGGCCGTCTCCAGGACATCATCGACCCAGGGACCGGCCGCATTGACCACGAGCCGGGCGCGAACTTCGCTTTCCTCGCCATCCGACGTGCGAAGAATGGCTTTCCAGCCGCCCTCGACGCTCTCCAGCTTGACGACCTTGGTCCGCGTTTCGATCGTCGCGCCCCGGTCACGGGCATCGCAGGCGTTGAGCGTCACAAGCCGCGCATCGTCGACCGCGCAGTCGGAATATTCGAAGCCGCGCCGATAATCGCCGGCAAGCGGCTCACCGGCCGGGTCGTGCCTGAGATCGAGCGTCTTCGTCGGCGGCAGATTCTTGCGCCCGCCCAGATGGTCATAAAGGAAAAGTCCGAGCCGCAGAAACCAGGCTGGGCGCAACCCGCGATGATGCGGCAACACGAAACGCAAGGGATGGATGATGTGCGGCGCGATCGCCCACAACCTCTCCCGCTCCATCAGCGCTTCGCGCACCAGACGGAACTCGTAATATTCGAGATAGCGCAGACCGCCGTGAATGAGCTTCGTCGACCACGACGAGGTGCCGCTGGCGAGATCGTTCATCTCGCATAAGAGAACCGACCAGCCACGCCCGACCGCATCCCGCGCAATGCCGCATCCGTTGACGCCGCCTCCGATAACAAGAATGTCGTAGCTCGGCGTCATGATAGAGGCTCCTGCGGGAGGCAAAGAAAGGGGCGGGAAAGAAAGGTCGATCGCGCCCGTCTCGCCTCGCAAGGCTCACACACGGGCGCGGCGCAATCCTCGTTCATCGGACGGGTCAGGCGGCCTCATCGTCGTCGAGCGCCGCCGGCGCCATGCCGAGCGCATGCATATAAAGGTCGAGGATCGCCTCCTGCTCCTGCCGCTCCGCGACATCCTGCTTCCGGAGGCGCACGACCTGGCGCATCACCTTGGTGTCGAAGCCGTTCGATTTGGCCTCCGCATAGACCTCGCGGATATCCTCAGACAGGGTCTTCTTCTCTTCCTCCAGCCGCTCGATACGTTCGATGAAGGCGCGCAGCTGGCCGGCGGCCACCCCGCCCGGTCCGGATGACTCTTCGGCCATGATTTTCTCCTGAGATTCAAGTTCTTGGGTTTCGCGTGCAGGTGATGCCCGCTTCGGTCAATGCCGGAAAGACCTCATCCACGTTTTCCACGCGGCGGGCCGGCCTGCCCTTAATGCTGTGGCTTGTTCTTCTCGAAATCGGCTTGCTGGTCGGCGTTCGCAGGCGTCTGGTGACGGCTCTTCCACTCCTCGTACGGCATGCCGTAGACGATCTCGCGGCTTTCGGCCTTGCTGAGCGCAAGGCCCCTCTCCTCCGCCGCCTCCTGATACCAGTTCGACAGGCAGTTGCGGCAAAAGCCGGCCAGATTCATGAGGTCGATATTCTGCACGTCGCTGCGTGCGCGCAGATGCTCGACAAGCCGGCGAAAGACAGCCGCCTCGATCTCGCTTCGCTCCCTATCTTCGCTCACTGTCTCTCCTTTCACGCTTGCGCATCGGCATGCGAGCCGTAATGGCGGATCTCGTAGAGCTCCTCATTGGCGAGAAGTGGGCGCAGGAGCGCTTCCAGGCGCTCGGCCCATTCCGCGATGCCGGAAGCGGTGGAGATAAGGTCGTTGCGGACTTCGACGAGGGCATGCGCGAGGCCGCGCAACGTGCCGTGTCGGTAAAGCGTGTCGCCGGCGAGAGCCCCCGTGTAAGGCTCGTTGTCGCCGATCCTGAGACCATGCTCGCCCCTCAGCGCCTCCAAAAGCGGCAGCGGCAGGCGGGGATCCTTGTCCCACAGAATTCCTGCATGCCAGGGCCGCCGCGTTCCCTTCCAATCCGGCGTGAACGAATGCACCGAAAAGATGACCGGCGGACGCCCCGCCTCGATCATCTGATCGATCGTCTCCGACACTTTGCGATGGTACGGCCGATAGAAGCGCTCAAGACGCCGCGCGCGCTCATCGCCTCCGATGCGGGCATTGCCGGGCACCACCGCCCCGTCGGAAATCCGCATGACGAGGGTCGGATCGTCCTCGCCGCGATTGGGGTCGATCAGCAATCTGGAGAATTGCGTGAGAACCGCCGGTGCATCCAGACGTTCGGCGAGCTCCTCGCTCAACGCACCGGCACCGATATCGTAGGCGATATGGCGTTCAAGCTCCGCTGCCGGCATGCCGAGATCGCGGTATTCCGGGGGTATGCGCCGCGTGGCGTGATCGCAGAGGATCAGAAGTCCGCCACCCGGATCACCCGGGACAACCTTGTAGGAATCGGCAGGCGCGGTCTCGGTCACGGCCCGCGCCGCATTCGTATCGTTCATCTGTCCGTGTGAAGCAGTTTCGCAAGGGGCCCGGCCATGTTAGGCCCTGCCATCCATAACGCCGCCCGGCTTCGAGGCCAAGGCGTGCCGGAGATTGTCTTGAGCGAAGCTGGTGAACGTAGCGGTCTCGTGACCGCAATGCCGGATATCATCCCGATGTCCGCGCTGGTGCTCGGCGCCTTTGCCATGGGCGCCTCCCCGATCTTTGTCCGTTTTGCCGAAGTCGGCCCTTTGACGAGCGCCTTTTGGCGCGTCGCACTTGCCCTGCCGCTCTTGTGGATCTGGGCGAGGCTCGAAACCCCGTCCGGCCGCACCGCACCCTCCTGGCGGCCCGTCGCCGGATCGCTGGCACTGGCCGGCATCTTCTTTGCCGGTGACCTCACCTTCTGGCATCTCGCCGTTCTCAACACGACGGTCGCCAACGCCACCTTCATGGCGACGCTCGCGCCGGTCTGGGTGGCGCTCGGGTCCGGCCTCTTCCTGGGCGAGCCGGTCGACCGCCGGCTTGTCGTCGGATTGGGCCTGTGTCTCCTCGGCGGCGGTTTCCTTATCGGCGAGAGCCTCTCCGTCTCGCCGGAAAATCTCGCCGGCGATATCTACGGCCTCATCACCTCGCTCTTTTTCGGCGGCTATTTCATCGCCGTGCGCCGTGCGCGGCGGGTCCTCGGCGGCGGCCGGACGCTGTTTCTTTCCTCCATCGTCACCGCCGCCGTTCTCGCCGTAGAAGCCGTCTCGATGGAAACGCAGCTTTGGCCGCAAAGCGGTGCCGCGGTCGGGGCCCTCTTATCGCTTGCCATCATCAGCCATTCCGGCGGCCAGGGCCTTCTCGCCTTCGCCCTCGGCCATCTGCCGGCCGCCTTCTCGGCACTGGTGATCTTCCTGGAGGGTGTTGCCGCGGCTCTCCTCGGCTATCTCGTCTTCAACGAATCGCTCGGCGCCCTCCAGGCGGTCGGTGCGGCCGCGATCTTCGCCGGTGTCATCTTTGCGCGGCCCCGCACGCATCGCCCCGTCACCAAGCCGCTCTGAGTGCTCCCCACACGGCCATCTGCCCAAAATCTCGCCGTTCCAGCAACGACTTTGCCGCACCACCTCGTTGACAAGCCGCGCTCACTGCGCAAAACCCGCGCTGGGGCAGCCGAGAATGTGAGAACGTCGAGAGACCTTATGACGCCAGTACGTCTCGGGCTGATGGTCACCACCCTAGCCGCCTTCCTCGCCGCGACAGCCGGAACCGCCCTGGCAGACCTCCGGTTGTGCAACAAGACCTCGAGCCGCGTCGGGGTTGCAATCGGCTACAAGGGAGCCGACGACTGGCAGACGGAAGGTTGGTGGAACATTGATCCCGGCGTATGCGAAACGCTTCTCGCCGGGGCCCTGTCAGCCCGCTACTATTACATTTACGCCGTCGACTACGACCGCGGTGGCGAATGGGGCGGCAAGGCCTTCATGTGCACGCGGGACAAGGAATTCACCATCACCAGTGTCGGCGACTGCGTCGCCCGCGGCTTCCAAAGAACGGGCTTTTTCGAGGTCGACACCGGCGAACAGGCAAGCTGGACAGTACAATTGACAGAACAGACGAGCGGGGGCGTGGATAGCCAATGAGACGCAATCGCAAGGTCAAGATCCTGGCAACTCTGGGTCCTGCCTCGAACACCGCTGAGACGATCAGCGCGCTCTTCGTGGCCGGAGCGGATATTTTCCGCATCAATATGAGCCACGCCACCCATGAGGAAATGCGCCGCCTGGTGCGCCTCATCCGCAATGTGGAGGCCGAGCACGGTCGCCCGATCGGCATTCTCGTAGACCTGCAGGGTCCAAAGCTCAGGATCGGTGAGTTCGCGGAAGGCCGCATCCCGCTCGAAATCGGTCAGAAGCTCATCCTCGACAGCGACCCGACGCCTGGCGACAAGAATCGTGTGCAGCTGCCGCATCGCGACGTGATGGAATCCCTGCGCCCCGGCGCCCGTGTTCTCCTCGATGACGGCCGCGTCCAGCTGCGCGTCATCAAGAACGCGCCGGACCAGGCGGAAACCGAGGTGATCGCCGGCTCGCAGCTTTCCAACCGCAAGGGCGTCAGCCTGCCGGACACGACGCTCAAGACCTCGGCCCTCACCCCGAAGGATCGGCGCGATCTCGAAGCCGCGCTCGAAGAACCCATTGATTGGGTCGCGATGTCCTTCATTCAGCGCCCGGACGACATCGCCGAAGTGCGCAAGCTGGCGCGCGGGCGCGTCGGCGTGCTCGCCAAGATCGAAAAACCCCAGGCCGTCGAACAGCTCGATGAGATCATCGAGCTCGCCGATGCCATCATGGTGGCGCGCGGCGATCTCGGCGTCGAAATCCCGCTCGAGCAGGTGCCGGGCATTCAAAAGCGCATCACGCGGGCCGGCCGGGCCGCCGGCAAGCCGGTCGTCGTGGCGACGCAGATGCTGGAATCGATGATCGGCGCGGCGACCCCGACGCGCGCCGAGGTGTCGGACGTGGCCGGCGCCGTCTTCGAAGGGGCCGATGCCGTCATGCTGTCGGCCGAATCGGCATCCGGCGAGCATCCCGTCGATGCCGTGCGCGTGATGAATTCCATCGCGGAAGCGGTCGAGCGCGATCAATATTATCCGATGATCATCAATGCCCAGCGGGCCGAACCGCTGGCAACCGGCGCCGATGCCATTACGGCCGCAGCGCGCCAGATCGCCGAAACCCTGTCGCTTGCGGCCATCGTCTGCTTCACATCGTCGGGTTCGACGAGCATGCGTGCCTCGCGCGAGCGGCCGACCGTGCCGATCCTCGCTCTGTCGCCCGTACGCGAAACGGCACGTCGGCTCTCCCTCGTCTGGGGACTGCATTGCGTCGTCAGCGACGACGTCATGAACATCGACGAAATGGTCGACCGCGCCTGCTCCGTTGCCCACAACGAGGGCTTCGCGGCACCTGGAGAACGGATCATCACGACGGCCGGCGTCCCGTTCGGCACGCCGGGGTCGACCAATCTCCTCCGGCTCGCCTTCGTCAGCCCGGACGGTCATTCAGGGATGTAAGGCCGGCCTCTGGCCGGCATCTGAAAAGCGAAAAGGCGCCGAGCCCCTCGGCGCCTCACCTGCTGCGGCGAACACTTGGCACACCAGACGCTCTGTCAGGAGACGTCTGCCAAGAGACGCCGAACCAGAACGCCCGGCCAGCGATCAGATCTCCTGGCCCGCCTGTTCCTTTTCCAGCTCTTCGAGCGCCTCGCGCGCTTCCGTCAATTGGGGATGGATGGCAAGAGCCGCCTTGAACGCGGCGATCGCCTCGTCCTTCTCGTCGAGCTCGCGCAAGATCATACCGAGCCCGACGAGCGCCCCGAAATGGCGCGGCTCGATCTGCAGCGTGCGCTCGATATCGGCGATCGACTTGCCGTATTCCTTCTGCGCGAAATGCGCGGTCGCCCGCTTGTTCCAGCCTTCGGCAAAACCTGGATCGAGAATCACGACCCGGTCGAGCACGTCGAGAGCGGCGCCCCATTCCTCGCCGTTCATCGCCCGGCTCGCCCAGCCCATGAACAGATCGATCGTGTCGCTGTCGGATTCGCGGAAACGGCGCAGCAGCTCGCTCTCCGCCGGCTTGGCGGAGGCCTCGTTCGGCGCGACCTTGAGCATCTCGAAGAGGTCATCTTGCGAGAGATCGCGCAGCGACGGCGCCTCATGGCGCATGATGGATGACGGATGGCCCCCAGAAGGATCGTCAGGGGATGGGTTGGCCCGAGGCAGCTCCTGCGCCCCGCCCTGAGACGGGATCGTGAGAGCGGCAAGGAGCGCGGCACAGCCGGCGCTCAGGCACAAAAGTTTCCTCATGCCGGAAAGCTAGAGCCTGCCGACATCGGCGTCAAAGGGGGAAATGCAACAAGAGGGCCGCGCAAAGACGGCCACCGGAAGGGTTCAGCCCTGGCGGACTTTGAACTTCTTCTGCGTCTTGTTGATGATGTAGATGCGTCCCTTGCGACGAACCATGCGGTTCTCGCGGTGACGGTTCTTCAGCGTCTTCAGCGAATTGCGAATTTTCATTGATCTCTCGCAGCGCCCTTCAGGCGCGCGCCCGTGCTCGTTTTCGGCGGTGAGATAGGCGCGGGCAGCGCCTTTTGTCAATCCGCAGAGGGAGAATCTGCGCTTTGTCGGCATGACGCGCGCCTCCCCGCCACCTATGCTCGCTCTCTTTGGGACGATCCCAGCAAAATACCAGGAGAACCGGGATGCCTTCACCCATTCTGTCGTGGCAGGTCTGGGCACTTCTTGCCGCCGTCTTCGCCGCCCTGACGGCGATCTTCGCCAAAATCGGCGTGGAAAACGTCAACTCCGATCTCGCCACCTTCATCCGCACGGTGGTCATCCTGGTGGCTCTGGGCGGGATCCTCATAGCCCTCGGCGAATTCCGCGGGCTGCCGGAGATCCCGGCGCGCAGCTACGCCTTTCTCATTCTCTCGGGCCTCGCCACCGGCGCGTCCTGGCTCTGCTATTTCCGCGCGCTCCAGCTCGGAAACGCCTCGCAGGTGGCGCCGATCGACAAATTGAGCGTGCTTCTGGTCGCCATCTTCGGCGTCACCTTCCTCGGAGAGAAACTGAGCGCGCTCAACTGGCTCGGGATCGCCGCCATTGCCGGCGGCACCTTCCTCGTCGCCTATCGCGCCTGAAGCTCGCTGCGGCCGCGGATGAGCGCACCGAACAACTCCTCGTCGCCGATCACGCCTTTGACGCCGTCGTCACCGACGACGACGAAATCTCCCCGATGCATCAGCCGCGCATCGATCAGATCGCGCAACCCGGTCTCGCGGCCGACCCGCACCAGGCTTCCGGGCGCCAGAGAACCGGAGCGGAGATTTTGCAGATCGATGAGCGGCAGCGTCTCACCGTTGCGCACGATCCCATCCGAGACGAGTTCGTAGCTCTCGGCGCCGCCGTTCTCGGCTCGTGCCCCCTCGCCCGTGGTCGTCGACCCCTCTCCGTTCACCCGCAGAGGCCGCATCACCTCCTGCGCCCGCAGGACGTTGAGCGGGTTCATATGCGAGACGAAGGCGCGCACATACTCGCTCGCCGGCGACAGCACGATTTCCTGCGGCGTGCCGACCTGGACGATGATGCCGCCTTCCATGATGGCGATGCGGTTGCCGAGCTTCAAAGCCTCGTCGAGATCGTGACTGACGAAGATGATGGTGCGCTGAAGCCGCCGCTGCAGATCGAGAAGCTCGTCCTGCAGGCGGTCGCGGATCAGAGGATCGAGTGCCGAAAACGGCTCGTCCATGAGAAGGATCGGCGCATCGTTGGCGAGCGCACGGGCAAGCCCGACGCGCTGCTGCATGCCGCCGGACAATTCCTCCACGCGTTTGTCGCCCCAGCCGCCGAGGCCGACGAGCTCGAGCTGGCGTTCCACGTCCTTGCGCCGACGGCGTCGCCCGACATGTGAGAGTTCGAGCCCGAGCGCCACGTTTTCGCGCACCGTCCGCCACGGCAGCAGCGCGAATTGCTGGAACACCATGGAGACGCGGTTGCGCCTGAGTTTGCGCAATTGCCGCGTCCCGCAGGAATGCACCGGCACGTCGCTCTCGCCGTTATGCACGAAGACCTCGCCGCGCGTCACCGGATTGAGACCGTTGACGGCGCGCAGCAGCGTCGACTTGCCGGAGCCGGAAAGCCCCATCAGCACCACGACCTCGCCGTCATAGACGTCGAGGTCGGCATTCTTGACGCCGACGATCTGATTGGTCTCGTCCTGGATCTCGGCGCGGCTCTTGCCGGCATCGATCAAGGGCAGCGCTTTCGCCGGATGATCGCCGAAGACGATATCGACGCCTTTGAAGCGGACGACCGGCTGGCGTGAGGATCTCCCGCTCATGCCTTTTTGTCCGTCTGGCCGCGGCACAGGCGATCGAGGATGATGGCGACGAGGACGATCGCCACGCCCACCTCGAAGCCGCGGGCGATATTGACCTGATTGAGCGCTCGCAGCGTCGGCACGCCGAGCCCGTCGGCACCGACCAGGGCGGCGATCACCACCATGGAGAGCGACAGCATGATCGTCTGCGTGAGCCCCGCCATGATCTGCGGCAGGGCATAGGGAAGCTCCACCTTGAAGAGCCGCTGCCAGGAGGTGGCCCCGAAGGAATCGGCCGCCTCGATCAAAGGCCGCGGCGTCGAAACGATACCGAGCTGGGTGAGGCGGATGGGTGCCGGAATGGCGAAGACGACCGTTGCGATCAGCCCCGGCACCATGCCGAGCCCAAAGAGAATGAGCGCCGGGATGAGATAGACGAAGGTCGGGATCGTCTGCATCAGATCGAGGATCGGCCGCAGCCCCTGCATCAGCCAGGGCCGTCGCGCGGCCGCGATGCCGATCGGCACGCCGATCACCATGCAGATGATGGCGGAGGACAGAACGAGAGCGAGCGTTTCCGTCGTCTCTTCCCAATAGCCCTGATTGACGATGAGAAGGAGACCCGCCGCCACGAAGATCGCAAAAGCCAGCGAGCGCCTCAGGAGAAAAGCCAGCACCGCGGTGAACGCGATGACCGCAAACGCCGGTGGCTTTTGCAGGAGAAACAGGATCGCGTCGATCACATAGCTGAGGGCAAAGGAGATGCTATCGAAGAAGCCGGAGGCGTTGGCTGTCAGCCAGTCGACGCCGTCGCGCGCCAATGCGCCGATCGGCAGTTTGTGCTCTGTCAGCCACTCCATACGCTCTTCGTTCCCCCTTGCTTCACCGCGCGAAACAGCAGCGGCCATGGGGGCGCAAGAAACCAGACTCCTCGGCGACTTCCAAGTGCAATCGCACGATCGGCCTCGCCTCGTACCGCTTTCGCTTGCGGCAGAGCGATATCAAAATCTCCTGTTCACACGGCCGTGAAGGCGCGTGAAACGGCGGTTTCTGGCCACGACAGGAACGCCCGATTTCCACAGCGCGTCTTTGTCACAGAGGCGCCGTCTCGCCAGAGAGAAACTATGGCGCCAAACGCTGAGCGGCCGCCGAAAGCTGAGCGGCCGCCGAGAGCTGAGCGGCCGCCGAGAGCTGAGTGGCCGGAGGGGCATCCCCTCCGGCCCAGACTGTCTCGGGCGCGGCCTATTTGGCAGCGACGTCGTGCTCGGCCGCCTGGTCGAAGAGCGCGCTGAACTTCTTCTTCGCCATGCCCGGCGTCTTCACGGCTTTGGCCTCTTCGAGATTGCTCGAGGAATCGCCGACGACGATGAGCGCCACCATCCCCATGGCGAAATGCGGCGTGCAGCGAACGCCGTAGACACCTTCCTTGTCGAGCGTCACGGAGAAATCCTTGCTCGTCTTGCTCTTGAAGGCTTCAGCACCCTCCGGGAGCATGCCCTTCATGGTTTCGGCGTTGTGCCCAGGATTGGCGGCGATGAAATTGATCGTGTCGCCCGGCTGCGCCCGCACGAAATCCGGTTCGAAGACCATGACGCCCTTTTCGCCCTTGTTGAGCATCTTGACGTCGAACTCTTCCGCCTGAGCCGGGAGCGCGAAGGATGCGAGCGCGAGGCTGGCGGCAAAAGCGGCGAGAGAGGTCTTGGCGAGGGTCATGATCATGGTCCTGTCGTTGCGGCGTCCGGGGGTGCGCCATGGCATCTTGATAGAGCCCTTCCGACCGACGAACTTTGTGCAATCACAAAGACTTGGATCTTTGGCGTGGCGTCACCCGCCCGTCTCTCAGGCGGTGAGATGGCGATAGATCGCCGGCAGCGCCGCCGGAAGCCGCTCGCCATGCGGAACGATCGCATAGGCGCCGCGGCCGAAGAGATAGGGAAAGTAATCGCGCGCCGCCTCATCGACGGTGACACCGAAGACGCGGATGCCGTCCTTGCGCGCCTCGCGGATCGCCATGCGCGTATCCTCGATGCCGTAGCGACCCTCGTAATAATCGATGTCGTTCGGCTTGCCGTCGGTCAGAAGCAGGAGCAGCCGGTGCCGCTGCGGCCGCTCTTTGAGGCCGGCGGCAACATGCCGGATGGCGGCACCCATTCGCGTATACTGGCCAGGTTTGAGCACCTCGATCCTCCGGATCACGCGCGCGCCGAGCGGCTCGTCGTAATCCTTGACGCTCGCAACGCGCACAGATGTCCGGCGCCTGGAGGTGAAGGTGAAGATCGCATGCTCGTCGCCACAGGCGGTGAGCCCGTGCGTCAGCGCGAGAAGCGCGCTCTTCTCCACGTCGAGCACGCGGTGGTCGCCCAGCCACGCATCCGTCGACAGCGAGACATCCATGAGGACGGCCATGGAGAGATCGCGGTCATTGGCGCGCGCCGTGGTGAAGACACGCTCCGATCCCGCGCCGCCCGCCCGGCGCTCGGCGACATCGCGGACGATCGCCGCAAGATCGATGTCCTCGCCATCGGGCTCGCCATAAAAGATCTGCCGTTTCGGGCGGAGCGCCTCGAACTGCCGCCGGACCTGGCGAATGCGCCGCTGCATCTCCGCATCGGGCGTCCAGTCCTCGCCCTCTTCGGCCGCTGGTCCGGCGATCACCCGGCAATGATCGCGGCGATAGCCCTGCCGCTTGAAGTCCCATTCCGCATAGGTGAGGCTCGCGGAAAGCGCCTCCCCTTCGACCGCGGCCGGCGCCAGATCGAGATCCATCTTCACGCGGCTTGCGGCGCGCTGCCGGTTCGAGCCGATGCTGAGTTCGGGCAAATCGTCGGCCGCCTGCCTTGCGCCGTCCTCGTCGTCGTCTTCGACCTTGCGGTTGACGTTGACCATTTCGGCGACGCTGAAGATCGTCTCGAACCGGTGCAGGATCAGAGGATCGCCGCGGTCACTCTGCTCGCTGTCGTGGCGCGAGGCCCGCCGGCGCTTGGCATCGACCGTGACGGATTCCCCGCCCGGCTCGTCGCCCTCCTCCGCGCGGGCCAACCCGTCGCCGGCCATCACCTCGCCCCAGAGCGGCACCGGCAGAAACGGCCGGTAACCCCGCGGGGCTGAGAGGCCAATGGCAGCATGCGCGTCCTCGATCAGCGCCAGAAACCGCCCGCCATCGGCCCGGCGGCCGCCCAGAAGGCTCATGATCGCAGCCTCGATCTCGGCCTCAGCGCCGGAGAGAGCCCGGCGCGGGCGCACCTCCAGCGTCGCCTGCCGCAAGCGCTGATAGGTCACCCGCAATCCGGGCCAGGCCACCAGCGTCGCCCGAATGGCAGCGACCGCGGCCCGCAGCCGCAAGACGTCCGCAACGAGCGGATCGGCGGCCGTCGGTGTCGGCGAGGCATGCGCGAACCAGGCCGCAAGCCATTCATAAAGCGCCTCGTTGTCGGCGCGGGCCGGAAAAAACGTCGAGCACATCCGGCAGCCGCAGCGTCTCGGCATCGAGGATCGCCTGGGGCATCTTTTCCGCCCCGAGCCCGACCTTCTGCAAGAGCGGCAGCCGGTGCAAGGAGACGCTCGCCGCCCCTTCGGCGATGCGGACGGCGCCGCTGCCGCCGAAAGCGCGAAACATGACGCCGAGCCGCGTACGCACCTCGTCGAGACGGACGGCCGCCTCCGGATGATGCCGATAGGTGCTGACACCGCCCACAAGCCGGTGCCAGAAGACGCCGACCGTCTCCTCGGGCTCGAAGATCGACATCGCCGTCAGCCGAGCGCGATCTCTGCGATGCGGGCAAGCGCCGTCATCACGTCGGGATCGTCGGTCAGGGGCTGCAAGAGCGCCGCCTCGATCGCGATCTCCGGCTTGATGCCGCTTGCGATCAGGCTGGCGCAATGGATGACGAGACGCGTCGAGGCGCCTTCCTCGATGTCCTGACCCGTGAGTTCGCGCAGCGCATTGGCGACCCGCACGAGCGGCACGCAGCGCTCGCGCGGCAATCCGCTTTCGCTCGCAACGATGCGCGCCTCTTCCTCAGGCGCCGGAAAGCCGAACTCGAGCGCCACAAAACGCTGGCGCGTGCTCGGCTTCAAGGATTTCAAGACATTCTGGTAGCCGGGATTGTACGACACGACGAGCATGAATTCCGGCGGCGCGGCGAGGAGCTCGCCGGTGCGTTCAAGCGGCAGGAGACGGCGGTCGTCGGTGACCGGATGCAGGACGACGGTCACGTCCTTGCGGGCCTCCACCACCTCGTCGAGATAGACGATCGCGCCTTCGCGCACCGCCCGCGTCAGCGGCCCGTCGACCCAGACCGTCTCACCACCCTTCAGAAGATAGCGCCCGGTGAGATCCGCGGAGGTGAGGTCGTCGTGGCAGGAGACCGTGTAGAGCTTCCGCCCGAGCTTTTCGGCCATATGCGCGACGAAGCGGGTTTTTCCGCAGCCGGTCGGCCCCTTCAGAAGCACCGGCAGCTGGTTGCGATAGGCGTGTTCGAAGAGGAGGCATTCGGAGCCCGAGGGCGCGTAGAAGGGAAGCTCCGGCTCGGACAGGGCTGTGTTGATCAGCGCGGACATGATGGGCTCCGGCGGGTGTTCGGGAGATTTCGGCTGCTCGGGAAAAGACGCCGGGCGGGACCCCCGCCCGGCGCTGGCTCAATCTATTCGGCGGGCTGCAAGACCGCAGTCCGGCTGGGACGGCGTTCCCGCACGGGACCGAAAATCGAATAGAGGTAGAGAAGCGCGGCCACGACCACGAGGGCCCCGGAGCCGAGGCGGATCCAGTAGAACATGGCGAGTTGGTCCTGCACCTCCATGTAGCTTTCGCCCATCACGCGCTGCAGCTGGATCTGGACGATGCCCGCGAAGGTGAGCGCGAAGGTCATCACCGTCATCGCCGTCGTCATGATCCAGAAGGAGAGGATGTTGAGCGACTGGTTGTAGGGCTTGTGGCCGCGCAGATACGGCATCGCATAGGTGATGAGCGCAAGGTTCAGCATCACATAGGCGCCGAAGAAGGCGAGATGCCCATGGGCTGCGGTGAGCTGTGTGCCGTGGCTGTAATAGTTCACGAAGGACAGGGTGTGCAGGAAGCCCCACACGCCCGCGCCGAAGAAGGCACCCACCGTGCAGCCGAGAGACCACAGCATCGCGGCCTTGTTCGGATGATCCCGCCGGCCGCGCCAGGCCATGGAGAAGGCGAAGATCACCATGGCGAAGAAGGGCGCGACTTCGAGCGCTGAGAAGATCGAGCCGACCCACTGCCAGTAGCCCGGCGCACCGATCCAGTAATAATGATGGCCGGTGCCCAGGAGCCCCGAAAACAGCGCCAGTCCGACGATCGAATAAAGCCATTTTTCGATGACCTCGCGATCGACACCGGTCATCTTGATCATCAGGAAGGCGAGGACGGAGGCCATCACCAGTTCCCAGACGCCTTCGACCCACAGATGGACGATGTACCACCAGTAGACCTTGTCGAGAGAGATGTTGGTGGGCTCGTAGAAGGCGAACAGCCAGAAGACGGCGATGCCCCAGAGGCCCAGAAGCAGGACATTGGTGACCGCCGTCTTGCGACCGCGCAGCACCGTCATCGAGATGTTGTAGAGGAAGATCACCGCGACGACGGCGATCGCCACCTTGATCCACAAAGGCTGTTCCAGGAACTCGCGGCCCTCATGGATGCCGACCGTGTAGCCGGCGACGGCCGACAGCGCCCCGAACATCAAGAGCCCGAGCTGCACATAGGCGAGAAACGGGCTTTCGATATCCCGCTCCGCCTCTTCCGGCACGAGGTAATAGGCGCAGCCGAAGAAGCCCATCAAAAGCCAGACGATCAGCGCGTTGGTGTGGATCATCCGGATGATGTTGAAAGGCAGCAATTCCGACAGGAAGTTCGGCAGGACGTAGACGGTCCCGGCCAGCCCGCCGGCGAGAAGCTGGACGGCGAAGAGGCTCATGGCGCCGGCGAAGTACCAGTACGCCACTCTTTGCGATGCGTATTTCATGGGCTTTGTTCCTTCAGCCGGCGTCGTTCGGCGGCCAGTCCTGCGTGTCGATGCGGCTGGTCCATTCCAGGAAGTCGATGAGATCGTTCAGTTCTTTTTCGCTGAGATCGAAGTGCGGCATCTGCCGGCGCCCTTCGATGCCGGTCGGCATGGAGCGGATCCAGGCTTTGAGGCCTTCGCGCGCGATCTCCGGATCGTCGCGCCCGCCGTAGCGCACCCAGACATTGCCGAGCTCGGGGGCGAAATAGGCGCCTTCGCCGAGGAGCGTGTGGCAGTCGATGCAGGCGTTCTTTTCCCACACCCTCTTGCCGTGCGCGACGGCTGGCGTGAGCGTCGCCGTGTCGGTCGATTGGCTCACGATGTGCCAGTGGCTCTCCGCCGTCAGGCCGACGAAGGCGACGAAAAAGAAGATCGACCCGCCATAGAAAATGTTGCGGGCCGCGGATTTGGTGAAGCGCTCGCTCATCGCGCGTGGCTCCGGTGACAGGCAGGCATGGCGTTCCTCTTGCTGCAGGCACTCGTGTCGATGGGCAGACGACTTACGCAGCCACGCCGTAGCGCTCTTTGCAGAAACGCAAACTTTGGAAGCGGCAGGAGCTTCGTGCTCGGAACGGCACCATATGCGCGGGGCCACGAGCTTGTGTTTGCGCAAAGTCGCGCGCGCTCGCCCCTGCTATCGGCCCTTACGGAACACCAGAGGACTTCGGCGATGACGGAGGCGGCGATGACGGATGCGGCAGAGGAGATTGCGGAAGGCTGGGGCCCGCTCGACGGCCTGCCCGGCAATCCGATGATGTGGATCCTGATTCTGGGAGAAATGCTGGTCTTCGCCATTCTCCTCGCCGGGTTCAGCATCGCGAGAGCGCTTCACCCGGCGGAGTTCGCGGCCTCGCAGGCGCATCTCCATCCGCTCCTCGCCGGCCTCGCCACGATCACGCTCGTGACGAGCGGCTGGCTTGCGGCTCGTGCGCTTCACTCCGTCCGGCGCGGAGAGAGCGGGCGCCCTCAGCTTGTCGCGGCGATGCTGATCGGCAGCGGCTTCCTGATCCTGAAAGGCATCGAATACGGGCGGGAATTCGCGGCTGGCATCGGCATCGAAACCGACACCTTTTTCACCCTCTATTTTCTGATCACCGGCTTCCATGCGCTCCACGTGGTGATGGGCATCATCGTGCTCGCCATCGTCGCGTGGCAGAACAGTGCGGAGAACATCGAGACCGGAACCGCGTTCTGGCACATGGTGGATCTCGTCTGGATTCTCATCTTCCCGACCCTTTATCTGCTGCGGTGAGCGAGATGCGGGACATCGATCTGGCCTGGCTCGCGCTCGTCGCGCTGACACTGTTGTCGCTCGGCACCAGTAGCACCGCCGGTGCCGTGTCGGCAGCCCTCATCCTCGCCCTTGCCGCGGCCAAGGCGATGGCGGTGCTGCGCTGGTTTCTGGAGATCGATCAGGCCTCCCGAGGCTGGAGGCTCCTGCTCGACTTCTATGTCGTCGCCATCTGCACCACCATCGCCGGCATCTTCCTGATCGCCGGTCGATTTGCCGAGGCGGGATGAAACCCGCGCGCCGAGGTCTCAAAATTCTCGGCTCTGCGGCAAGTTTTTCGAAAGCCTGGTTCCGCTCGTGAAAAGCCATTCCTTGTGCAAGCAGGCTTTCGCGCACAAAAGGTGCGGGCGCTGCGACCGAGGCCGCTTCCTTAACCGACCGCTGCGCTGCTAAGAGCCGAGACCTTATGCTTCAGCTATCTCCACATTCAGACAAAAGCGCGCCAGGCGGCTCCCCCGGCGGCTCCCAAAGCGGCCCCCAAAGCGGTTCGGCAGACGAGACTGCGATCGTGCGCTTCGCCTCGGCCGGCAAGCGTTTTGCGGCACCGGACGGTGGCGCCGAATTCGTCGCCCTCGAAAACATCGATCTCACCGTGTCCGAAGGCAGCATCACCGGCATCATCGGGCGCTCCGGCGCCGGCAAATCGACGCTCATCCGCATGGTCAACGGCCTGGAACGGCCGAGCTCCGGGCAGGTCATCGTCGATGGCATCGACGTGGCGGCGATGGACGAGCGCAAGATGCGCACGCTGCGGCGGTCCGTCGGCATGATCTTCCAGCATTTCAACCTGCTGTCGTCGCGAACGGCCTATGCCAACGTGGCGCTGCCTTTGGAAATCGCGGGCGTCTCCAAGGCCGAGATCGCCAAACGCGTCACGCCGCTCCTCGAGCTCGTCGGCATCGCCGACAAGCGCGACCGTTACCCGGCCGAAATGTCGGGCGGCCAGAAACAGCGCGTCGGCATCGCCCGTGCACTCGCAACCAACCCCAAGGTCCTCCTCTCGGACGAAGCGACGAGTGCGCTCGATCCGGAGACGACCCGCTCGGTTCTGGCGCTTCTGAAACAGGTCAATCGCGAGCTCGGCCTCACCGTCCTTCTCATCACCCACGAAATGCAGGTGGTGCGCGAGATCGCCGACCAGGTCGCCGTTCTCGATCGCGGCCGCATCGTGGAAAAAGGCGACACCTATTCGGTCTTCGCCCGACCGCAGCACCCGGTCACACGCACCTTCCTGGAAGGCGTGACGGGCGTGCGCCTGCCCGCCTTCGTGACCGAAAAGATGAGGAGCGAACCGGAGCCGGGCGCCGCCGCGGTCGTCAAAATCGTCTTCACCGGTCCGACCGCGACCGACCCGATCCTCGCTGAAATCGGCAAGACGCTCGCAACCGACGTCAACATTCTGGCCGGCGCTGTCGATGAGATCGCCGGCAAGCCGTTCGGCACGCTCGTCGTCGCGATCGACCAGGCGGCGCTCGCCCCCGCGCAGGCGCTCATCGAAGAGCGCGGCCTGACCTCGGAGGTCCTCGGCTATGTCCGCTAACATGTTCTGGCTGCTCTGGTCGGCGACGCTCGACACGCTCTTCATGGTGGCCGTCTCCGCCCTCATCGGCGTCGCCATCGGCGCACCGCTCGGCATCTTTCTCGCCACCAGCCGCAAGGGCGAACTCTTCGCCGCGCCTGCCGTCAACCGCATCCTCGGGGCGATCGTGAACGCGGTGCGCTCCACGCCCTTCATCATTCTGGTCGTGGCGATCATCCCCTTCACGCGGCTTCTGACGGGAACCTCGATCGGCACCACGGCGGCGATCGTGCCGTTGACGGTGGCGACCTTCCCCTTCGTCGCGCGCCTCATCGAATCCTCCATCCGCGAGGTCGATCCGGGGTTGATCGAGGCGGCGCGCGCCATGGGCGCGAGCCCGCTGCAGATCGTCCTCAAAGTGCTGGTGCCGGAAGCGCGGCCCTCCATCACCCTCGGCCTCACCCTCACCGTCGTCAGCCTCATCGGCTATTCCGCCATGGTCGGCGCCGTCGGTGGCGGCGGCCTCGGCGATCTCGGCATCCGCTACGGCTATCAGCGCTTCATGCCGGAGATGATGCTGGCGGTGGTCGTCGTCCTCATCGTCCTCGTTCAGGCCGTGCAGTCGACGGGCGACAAGCTCGCCCGCCATTTCGACAAGCGCAGCCGCAGCAACTGAGCTTCAAAGACCCTCTCAAAACGGAAAGTATCGTCATGGGTTTGAAAACACTCCTCCTCGCAGGTTCGCTGGCCCTCGGCCTCACCGTTCCCGCTTTTGCCGAAACCATCACCGTCGGCGTGACGCCCGGCGAGCAGGGCGAGATCATGGAAAAGGTCCAGCAAATCGCCGCCAAAGACGGCCTCGACATCAAGGTCCTGGAATTCTCCGACTACGTCGTTCCGAACCAGGCGCTGGCCGACGGTGAGCTCGACGCCAACGCCTTCCAGCATCAGCCCTATCTCGACGCCCAAATCGCCGATCGCGGCTTCGACATCGTCGCCGTCGCGCCGACGATCAACACGCCGATGGGCGTCTATTCCAACAAGGTGGAAAAGATCGACGACCTTCCGGAAGGTGCGAAGGTCGCCATCCCGAACGATCCGACCAATGGCGGTCGCGCGCTTCTCCTCCTCCAGGATGCCGGCCTCATCACGCTTGATCCGGATGCCGGGCTGAAGGCGACGCCGCTCGATGTCACCGACAACCCGAAGAACATCGACATCATCGAGCTCGACGCAGCGCAGCTGCCGCGCTCCCTGCCCGATGTCGATGCGGCCGCGATCAACACCAATTATGCGCTGGAAGCCGGACTCGACCCGCGCGCCGATGCCATCGCCAAGGAATCGGCGAAGTCGCCTTATGTGAACGTCATCGCCGTGCGCAGCGAAGACAAGGACGCCGAATGGGTGAAGCGCTTCGTCAAGGCCTATCATGACGAGGCAATCCGCGACTTCATCAACGAGCGCTTCAACGGTGCCGTCATCGCCTCCTGGTGAGGCTGAGCCATTTTCTCTGACAATCGCCGACGCGGAGCGTTCTGCACCGCGTCGGCAGTTTCCTGCGACCTCTGCGATGCGAGCCCATGAGCCGCCCTCGAGATTGTCGCCCGACAAAGAAGAGCGGCCGCGCTCGGGCGTAGCATCCTTTCGGTTCGAGAGGAGACACCAATGCCCGCACCGCCTTTGTCGTGGAACTTCGCCGACATGGCCGTCGACGAATTCCTCACCCGCTACAAAAACGCCATCCCGGTTTTCATGCGCCGCCGGCTCTTGTGCATCGGCTGTCCGTTCGGCCACATGCACTCCGTGCGCGACGCCTGCACCGAGCACGGGATCGAGCCGGAACCGCTTCTACGCGAGCTTGCAGAGCACGTGATCCCGCATGAGCGCCCGGAGCATCAGGCCGAAACGTCCGAGCCGCGAAAGGAGGGGCCTTGAATCCTATGCCCACGAGAAATCCCGCCGAGACCGGCAAGCCGATCACACGCACCGATCAGGGCTTCGACATCGATGCCGGCCTCCTCGCCGAGGCCTTCGCGCTCGAGGTCGAAGAGGTGCGCACGCTCATGCGCCAGGGCGAGATCAAGAGCCGGCTCGAGCGCGGCCAGGACCGCGATGCCGGCACCTTCCGGCTCGTCTTCTTCCATCACGACCGGCGCGCGACCTTCGTGGTCGACGAGGAGGGACATCTCCTCCGCCGGACCTGCTTCACGCTCACCGACCTCGCGGCGGCCCACAGCCCCAGGGCACCTCAATAAAACGGGGTGGGGTTCGTCCCCGCTATTCGGCGTCCTCGGCGCTATTCGGCCCCCTCGGCGATGACGACGAGGGCATGCGGATCGCAGACCACGATCTTCTTTCGGCCGCTCGAGACGAGGCCCCTCGCCTCCCACGCGCTCAGGAGCCGGCTCACCGTGTGCAGCGTCGTGCCGGTCATTTCCGCCACGTCCTGACGGGTGATCGGAAAATCGATCAGAACGCCTTCGTCGGTCTTGCGGCCCGCCTGCTTGACGAGGCGCAGAAGGGCATGCGCGACCCGCCGCTCAACCTCTTCGGTGGAGAGCTCGCGGATGCGCGTATGCGCGTCCTGCAGCCTTTGTCCGACCGTCGCCAGCGCATTGACGGCAAGCGCCGGGCAGCGCGCGACGAGCATATCCCACTGGCTCATCGGCCAGGCGAGAGTCAGGCTGTCGGCGACCGCCGTCGCCGTGCCGGGATAGTCCGGACGGCGGATCGCCTTGGCGATGCCGTAAATGTCGCCCGGATTGACATGGCGCACGACGATCTGCTGCCCGTCGGGCGTCGATTGCGTCACCTTGAGGCGCCCATGCAAGAGGGCAAAAAACTCTCCCGCCGGATCGCCCTGGTTGAAGACCGCGGTGTTGATCGGAATCCGCCGCGTCGTGGCCGAGGCGAGGACTGCATCGAGATCCTCGTCTGAAAGCGTTGCAAAGACGCCGAGATCCTTCACCAGCGAGCGGTCGAGATGTGGGGCGGGCATTCTTCCTCCGGCATCGGCGCACACGGCGGCAGAGATCACCGCGCGTATCGCGAGCTTCGTTCCACTGTCAAAAGTCGTGCCGCGCCAGATGGTTCATCCGCATCGGCACGAAGATTGGACAGGCTTCGGATGCGTCAGAGCATAAAGAAAGAGGGGCCGCCTGCGCAGCCCCTCTCTTGTCTCTTGCCGGTGTGGGAGAATTATTCTGACTGGCTCGCCTGACCGCCGCAAAAGCTCGCCATCTCACTTGCCGAAAGCTGGCCATCGTCATCGGCATCCATCGCCTTGAACATACGCTCATGCACGGCCTGGACCTCTTCGAGCGACAGCGAACCGTTGCCGTCTGTGTCCATCATGACGAGCATCATCTTGCTCATATGAGGCCCCATCATGCCGATGGCGCCGCCCTGCATTCCGCCAGCGCCCATCATACCGGGCCCCATGCTGCCTTGGCCCATCATGCCAGGTCCCATCGCACCTTGACCCATCATGCCCTGGCCCATCATCTGCCCGGCATTGTCGCCGGCATGATGCGCCTCGTGCTGGCTCATCGGCGTGCTGGACTCCTGGGCCTGCGCGGCAACCGCGCCGAAGGCCGTTGCGGTCGCGAGCGCTGAAACGGCGAGAAATTTCTTCATGGGAGAACTCCTGTTCTTTCGAGTGGCCCCGCCGGGGAGAGGGCGGGCATATGCGCCATGTCGATCCCGGCGCCGCAGGCCGGCGAAGCCTCGGATGGCTTCAGGGGAAAGGTTGCGCTGCGTCAGGGAAGGGCCGCGCCGCACTCTCTTCGGCCTGCAAGGCGCGCTGGTCCGCTGTCCATAACGTTTTGATGTAGGTCAGCACGGCATGGATCTCGTCCGGCTCCAACACGCCCTCGAAGGGCGGCATGGTGAGATCCGGCGTGCCGTTGAACGGATCGCGCCAGCCCTTAAGGACCATTTGGTAGAGCACCCCGTCGGGATGGCGCCAGGTATGCCCTTGGGCATTATGCGGTGGCGGCAGGAGGTTGCCGTTCTCATCCGGCTTCTGCCAGTTTTCGGTGCCCTCGCCCGCTTCTCCGTGGCAGGAGGCGCAATAATCGCCATAGATCTGCTTGCCGGCCGCGACGGTCTCCGGATCGAACGGTGTCGCCCCGTCCGCCAGCGCATTCGAAACGGCCGCGAGGCTGGCGAGAATGACGCCCAGGCCTTTAATCATCGGCCCGCGTCCAGCTCTCTGCGTGATCGCGGCTGACGAAGAGGCCGCCATCCTCGGTTCCGGCGAAGACCACGCCTTCCGCGCCGACAGCAAGCGCCGTCACCGCGCTCTCTGGCGCAGCCGCATCGCTCCAGCTCCGCCCGCCATCGCTGCTCTTGGAAAGCGTTGCGCCGGCCGCGGCATAGACATCTTCAGGATGCGCAGGATCGGCCGCGACAGCTTCCACGCTGCCGGGAAAATCCCCAACCTCACGCCACAGGCAAAAGCAGTCCTGCGAAATGCGCAGGCCTTCGGAGGTCGCGACATAGATCCAGCCGGTCTCCATGCTGCCTTCCATGCCGGTGTGAACGATCTCATTGACGCTGCCGACGACGGCATCGAGCTTGGCCGTGAGCGCGCCTTCGCGCGGTTCCGGACCGCGGCTCACCTTCGCCCACTCCACCCCGGCATTGCGGGTGCGGTAGATGCCCTTTTCGGGGATATAGGCGTAAAGCGTGTCGGCCTCGCTCGCATGTGTGGCAAAGGCCGTGACATGGGTGCCAGGCAGATCGCCGGTCGCCTCGCTCCAGCTCTCGCCGTCATCCTTGGAGGCGAAGAGGCCGATCTCGGGCCCGGCTGCGTAGAGCGCATGGTCGTCTCCCG
The DNA here is from genome assembly GCF_047553465.1 of Afifella sp. YEN Y35. Classification (NCBI taxonomy): domain Bacteria; kingdom Pseudomonadati; phylum Pseudomonadota; class Alphaproteobacteria; order Hyphomicrobiales; family Afifellaceae; genus Afifella; species Afifella sp. YEN Y35. The sequence goes on along the minus strand of NZ_CP180203.1, from coordinate 4,024,907 downwards.
CAGCCACGGAGATCTTATCCATCCTGCCGGCGGCTTCGGCCGGCACATCGAGCTTGCTCCAGCTCCTGCCAGCATCGCGGCTGACGAAGAGATTGCCGTTCGCGATCTTGAGAAGCTCGTCCGGGGTCGCCACTGCGAGGGAGGTGACGGGGCCCGCAACCGTTTCGGCCTGGGCAAGGGCGAAAGCTGGGAGGGTCGCGAAAAAGAGGGCGAAAAGCGGCCGCTTCAGCACGGAGAGCATGGAGGCCTTGGGAAGATGCGTATCTGTCGGGAGCATGGTGGCGTCGGAGAAATGCAAGGGGAAACCGTGGGAGGAGTGGAGAACGGACCGCTCCACCGAGCGGGCGGCCATGCCGGTCGCCCATATTGAGGGCTAAGCGGTCGAAGCACCGCTCGACCCCTAGGGGGTGGGCACTCTCCACCGAAAGCGACGGGGGGTAGACGCCTTCGGCTACGAGAGAGTGCCCACGACCCAGCCGGAGTCGAGCTTTTCGACCTGCAGCGTCTCGCCCGGGCTCAGGCAACGATGCGCCGACATCTGGTGGTTGTTGATCACGGTGATCGTGCTGCCGTCCGGCAGAGCGATCTCGTTGTGGCAGTGATTGAGGCCGAGGGCATCCGGCTCGCAATTGGCATCGCTCAACACCTTGCCGGCTACTGCGGTGGCGGGCGCGCGGCCATCGACGATCTCCAGCAGGTAGCGACCACCCTCGCCGTTCTCCGCCCAGCTGGAGATGGTCTGCCCCTCTGGGATCGCCGGGCTTGCGGAGCCGGCCGCGTTCAAGGAGGGATAGGCGTAGATCGCGATGCCGGCCACGAACATGAGGCTCGCGAGGCCTGTCGGCAGCCAGCTGTGGCGAGGTTTCGCCTTGGCGTTCCGGGTCTTCTTCATATCGCCTCTCCCTGGACGCGGCCGGCCGCCGCGGCGCCGGATCATGTGTCGTTTCGATGGGGAGAAGAGACACCGGTCGTGAAACAGACCTTTGTCAGCGGCTCAGAAAAGTGTGTCAATCTGTGACAAAGGCGGCCGATCGCCCATGGCCGACATCACCGTGGCAGGCGCAACGTCGCGCGCAGGCCCTCTTTGCGATTGGCGAGCGCGATCTCACCGCCATGGGCATAGGCGACGCTCGCCACGATGCTGAGGCCGAGCCCGACACCGCCGGTCTCTCGCCCACGCGAGCCCTCCAGCCGATAGAAGGGTCGGAACACCTGGTCGATACGATCCTCGGGGATGCCCGGGCCTTCGTCGTCGACGTGGATCAGAACGGCATCGGGCCGTGCCTCGATCGAGACCGCCGCCCGGTTGCCGTAGCGCACGGCATTTTCAACGAGATTGGTGACGGCACGGCGCAGCGCCTGTGGCCGGCAGGGAACCACCAGCGAAGGCGGATCGGCACATTCGACCGGCTGGCCGGCCTCTGCAAGATCATCACACAGGCTCTGCACCAATGCGCCGAGATCGACCCGCTGCATGGCTTCGCCCTCCGCATCCTCGCGCGCGAAGGCGAGCGTCGAGCGGATCATCTCCTGCATCTCGTCGAGGGTCGCGAGCGTCTTGACCCGCTCCTCTTCGTCGTCGATCAGCTCGGCGCGAAGCCGCAGAAGCGTGATCGGCGTACGCAGATCGTGCGAGATCGCAGCCAGCATCTGCGTGCGGTCTTCTACGAAACGGCGCAGCCGCGCCTGCATGAGGTTGAAGGCGCTGACGGCACGACGCACCTCGTCGGGACCGCGCTCGTCAAGCGGCGGAGCCGCCACGTCACGGCCGAGACGATTGGCAGCCTCGGCGAATTTGCGCAGCGGCCATGTCATCCGCCTGACGGCCACGAAGGAGAGCGCCAGAACGGCGGCGGCCATGACGAGTGTCGAGGCAAGCGTGCCGGCCGAGGCGCTCATGCCGTGTTCGGGCAAGGCACCTGCAACCGAAACGAAGCTTCCGTCGGCGAGACCGACGGAGACGCGGACATTGGCGACCGCCGTCGGATTGAGGCTGGCAAGGCCGAGACCGCTCTCCTCCGCCGGGTCGAAGACCTGGACCGTCATCCGGCACGCGCTCTCGGGCCCGAGTTCATCGACCATGAGCTCGCGGATCATCCGGCCGCGCCAGTCCTCCTCGTATTCGCGCACCAGCGGATTTTCCGGCGCGATGGACACATCGAGGTCGGTCGCCTGCGCGGCATCGACGAGCTGCGGCCGCTGCCCTGCCGGGACGGCGGCAATCATTTCGACCACCACGGCCGCACGGTGGGCGAATTCGCGCCCGCCGGAGGCCGCCAGCAGCGTATCGCGGTCATGCGAGTAAAACAGCATGCTGACGGCGTGCGTCAGCGTCAGCCCGACCACCAGAAGCAGCATGGTCTGCCCGGCCATGCTGTGTGGCCAGAACCGCATGCGGCCGCTAGCTCTCAAAGCTGACATCGGCCGTAAACATGTAACCGTCGCCCCACACCGTCTTGATCAGAGCGGGATTGGCCGGGTCGTCCTCCAGTTTGCGTCTGAGCCGGCTCACCTGCGTATCGATGCTCCGGTCGAAGGGCACGGCCGAACGCCCGCGGGCGAGATCGAGAAGCTGGTCGCGCGAAAGCACCCGCTTCGGCCTCTCCACGAAGGCGACGAGAAGCGTGTATTCGCCCTTGCTGAGCGGCAGGACGACGCCGTCGGCGCGGTGCAGATCGTGCCGCGACAGATCGAGGGACCATCCTGCAAAGCGCGCCATGGAGCGCTCTTCGTCGAGAACCTGAACCGTCTCCCTCGCCTGCGTCCGGCGCAGCACTGCCTTGATGCGCGCCAGAAGCTCGCGCGAGGAAAACGGTTTGGCGACATAATCGTCGGCGCCCATCTCGAGCCCGACCACACGGTCGGTCTCCTCGCCCATCGCCGTCAGCATGATGACCGGTGTCCCGTTTCCCTCCCCGCGCATCCGCCGGCACAGGCTGAGCCCGTCCTCGCCCGGCAGCATCAGATCGAGCACGACGAGATCGATCCGGTGATTGCGCAAGGCCTCCCACATTTGCGTGCCATTGGCCGCCTGCGTCACCCGCAGCCCGTGCTTCACCAGGAACTTGCCGACGAGATCGCGAATGTCGCGATGGTCGTCGACGATCAGAATGTGGGGCGAGGAGTCCATGGCAAAACTATACAGGCGCGGCCCGCCGCAAAGGTCCAAAAAAGTGTGACGGAGTTTGTCAGAAGCGGCTCCTGTCACGAACCGTCACCGAATCCTATCCCGCCGTCAAACTTGCGAGACGTGTCGCAGCGAGGCTGCCTCTTCAAACACCAGAGGACTTTTCGCGATGCTGAATGGGATCGTCACTTATGTCAGGAACAAGCCGCGGACGACCGCGCTGATGGGCCTCGTCGGCGCCGCGACGACGGCGGTTCTCGTCTGAGATGCGCGCCGCGGCGGCACGCTCTACGCCTATACGCCACTTCTTCTGTGCTTCGCCATGCACGGTCTGATGCATGGGGGCCACGGCGGCAAAGGCCACAATCATGCGCCGGAAGACGAACAGGGCCTGCAGAGAATCCCGGTCGAGCCGAACGATCGGCGCCCCCTCAACCATGACCACCGCTGAGACCCCGCCCACCGTCGAGAGAGCTCTGCGCCCGGCCTCCACGCGCTGGATTTTCGGGATCCCGCTTCTTCTCTTCGTCGGCCTCGGCGTCGCTTTCGCCATCGGCCTGACGAGAAATCCGCGCACGCTGCCATCGGCCTTGATCGGCCAGCCGGTCTCGAACTTTGCCCTGCAGGCGATTCCGGGAGGTCCGCCGGGGCTTTCGAACCGCGACCTCGTGGGCCAGGTGTCGATCCTCAATGTCTTCGCGTCCTGGTGCAGGGCCTGCGAGGACGAACGCGCCCACTGGGTGCGGCTTGCGGCACAGGGAACCGTGCCGTTGCACGGCCTCGACTACAAAGACGATCCGAAGAAGGCCCGCACCTGGCTGGCGAACCGGGGGAACCCCTATCGCCGTGTCGGCTCCGACCGAACGGGCCGCACCGCCATCGATTTCGGCGTCTACGGCGTGCCGGAAACCTTTGTCATCGATGCCCGCGGCCGCATCGCCTACAAACATATTGGGCCGGTGAATGCCCGCGCGCTCGACGACATCATCCTGCCTCTGGTGCGGCGCTTGCAGCAAGAAAGCTCGTCCGGCGAGACAATCGCCGCTCGCGATCCTTCGTAGACGCCCGTCCGCATGACCCACGGCCAGCGACCAACTCGAGCGGAGATCTCTTCACGAAGATATCTGGGGGAGGAGGTGGTGCGGGCGGTCGGAATCGAACCGACACTCTGTCACCAGAACTGGATTTTGAGTCCAGCGCGTCTACCAGTTCCGCCACGCCCGCAAGGGTCCCGGCCGGCCCACAAGGGGCGTCCGGAAATCCGCGCAGATGCTTAGGCGTTGCCGGCCGTCAGCGCAAGATGCTCGTCCACATGATCGCGCCCGGAACGGCAAAGAAAATGATACTGGGAAGACAAAACTGGGCGTGTCCCTGTTTCAGCAGCATTAATGCGCCGACGCGCGAAATTCGCCATCGCCAAGTTAGGGCTTGAGCGCACCGTAACGGAAGGTGATAAGGCTGGGCCCTCGTCACTCCCCGACCGGCAAGGCCCATGCTGCGCGCCCTCTATGATTGGACGATGAACCTCGCCGCGAGCCGCCATGCGACGGCGGCGCTTGCCGGCGTCTCCTTCGTCGAGAGTTCGGTCTTTCCAATCCCGCCGGACGCGCTCCTCATCCCGATGATCCTCGCCGACCGGTCCAAGGCCTGGTATTACGCGACCGTCGCCACCATCGCCTCCGTCATCGGCGGCCTCTTCGGCTATCTCATCGGCGCCTTTCTCTACCAGGCCGTCGCCGCCCCCATTCTCGCCTTTTACGGCTATGGCGACGCCTTCGAGGCATTTGCCGCGAAATACAACGAATGGGGTGCCTGGGCCGTCCTGATCGCCGGCGTCACGCCCTTTCCCTACAAAGTGATCACCATCGCCTCGGGCGCCACACATTTGTCGCTCGTCGTCTTCATGGTGGCGAGCGTCATCGCCCGCGGCATCCGCTTCTTCGCGGTCGCCGGCCTGCTTTATGCCTTCGGGCCGCCGATCAGGACCTTCATCGAAAAGCGGCTTGGGCTCGTCTTCACCGTCTTCCTGCTGCTCTTGGCGGGAGGCTTCATCATCATCAAATATATCCTGCCAGGCTCACATTGATGGCTGCAACCGATCGCACCCTGCGCCTTCTGGCCCTCCTCCTCTTTCTGGCGGCGGGCGCCACCATTCTGACCGCACTCGGCTTCGAACATATCGGTGGCTATCAGCCCTGCGCCCTCTGCCTGCGCGAGCGCCTGCCCTATTACGTCGCTCTGCCGATCACGCTGGTGACGGTGCTGGCGGTCTGGCGGAGCGCGCCACGTGGCCTCCTCGCGGCCCTCTTCGGCGTTCTCGCGATCATCTGGGCCGTCAGCTTCGGGCTCGGCGTGCATCATGCCGGCGTCGAATATCACTGGTGGAAGGGGCCGGACACCTGCGTGCAGACGGGCGGTCCGGGCGATGCCGCGTCGATGTTCAATTCGCTGCAGAGCGGCGTGTCGGGGCCGAGCTGCGACGAGGCGCTGTGGCACCTCTTCGGCCTCTCCTTCGCGGGCTGGAATGCGGTCGCCTCGCTGTTCCTTGTCGCGCTGACGATCTACGCGCTTTACAGGACGCTGGCTAAGCGGCGCTGAGACGGCATGGAGCCAACGCCGAAGCGGCTTACGGCTCCAGCTCCGTATCCCAGTAGAGATAATCCATCCAGCTCTCGTGCAGATAGTTCGGCGGGAAGAGCCGGCCGTTGCGATGCAGATCGTAGGTCGTCGGCTCGAACGGCATATGCCGCGGCCAGATCTTGATCTCCTCGCAGCTCTTGTTGCTCTTCTTCAGATTGCACGGCGCACAGGCGGTGATGACGTTGGTCCAGGTGGTCTGGCCGCCCTTCGAGCGCGGGATCACGTGGTCGAAGGTGAGATCGTCGGGCGAACCGCAATAGGCGCATTCGAAGCGGTCGCGGAGAAAGACGTTGAAGCGTGTGAAGGCGGGATTTCGGGAAGGCTTGATGTAGGTCTTCAAGGATACGACGGAAGGAAGCTTCATGGAGAAGCTCGGACTTCGGATCTGAAAGTCGTATTCGGAGACGATATTCACCCGGTCGAGAAACACCGCCTTGATGGCGTCCTGCCACGACCAGAGCGACAAAGGATAGTAGCTGAGCGGCCGGTAATCGGCGTTCAGGACGAGTGCGGGATGCGCGTTAGGCGAGACGTGTATCGTCATGGCGCTGCGCTAATGCCATCGAAGTCAACGGCCTCCTCTTAGTCGCGCGCATAGTCTATACGCTCTGTGACACGCTTGTGAAGCTCATCTGTCACGTCGGCGAATAAGGATCGCGCAAGCGCCGCGAGGCGGCAGCGCTTGCGTCTCGGCCCTCCTCAGGCCGCGCCGAGCACACGCTGCAGAAACTGCTGCGCCAGGCTGAGCCCGTCCGGCCCGATGCCGTGGCCGATCCCCTGGCTGATGTGCCATTCGACCGGAATCTTAGCGTCCGTCAGCCCCTCATTCGCCATGAAGAGCGCCTGCACCGGGATGAGCTGATCGCTATCGCCGTGCACGAGAAGCACCGGCGGCTTTTGCGCCTCGGGCGCCGCGATCGCCGTCTTGTCGGCGAGAAGACCGGAGAAACCCACGATACCGGCTAGCTTTTTCGGCCGCAGCGGCCCGACATAGAGCGCCATCATCGTGCCCTGGGAAAAGCCGACGAGCGCCGTCTTCGTCTCGTCGACGCCCACCCGCTGCATCTCCTGATCGAGGAAACGGTCGAGCGAGGGCGCCGCCTCTGCCACACCGAGCTTGTAGACTTCCGGGTTCTGGCGGGTGAGGTCGAACCATTGCCGGCCCATCGGTGCGGCCGCGCACGGCTCCGGCGCATGCGGCGCGACGAAGGCGGTATCCGGCAGCGCCCGCGCCCATTCGCGACCGATCGCGATGAGGTCGTTGCCGTCCGCGCCGAAGCCATGAAGGAAGACGACGAGACTTTTTGCCGCGCCTCCCGAGGCTGGGGCGATTCGCGGTCCGTCGAGGAGGGTTAAAGGCATCAGGAATCTCCGAGAGGTATCACGTCTTTTTTGGCAGTGACGGCGTAATAGCGCCAGAACAGGCGGGCGGCGACGCCGCGCCACGGCGACCAGGCTTCCGCGATCCCCCGCAATTCTTTCTCTGAGGGTCGCTCCGCGGCCGCAAAGGCGTGGCGCACGGCATTTTGCAACGCAATGTCGCCGGCTGGAAAGATGTCCCGATGGCCACTCCTGGGTCCCTGGCCGGTCTCGGCTTCTGGTCGCACTACCTCGGTCCCGGCGTCAGGCCGGGCCTTAGGCCCACCGGCTCAGTACCGCCGATTAGCCGAGGTTGGATGGAGGTGAGCCATCCCCGACTAAGCGGCCCGATATTAACATGGACACGACTATAGTGGCGACGTAGCCCGCATTGCTCAGCAGCATCACAGGCGATAATCTAGAGGCCAGAAATAAAAAATGAGGCACCCTTTTAAAGGGTGCCTCAATCTGGGAAGCCGGGGATCCGTTGCCGAAACAACTGCCGATCTAATCCCGACTTTTCGATGTTGAAAATAGGGAATGGTAGGCCGCGCGTCAATGCCAATTAAGCCGCAGCATGTCGCTCAGTTGACGGTCCTTCTATCCCCCGACCGTCTTGCGTCGTTAACAGAACTGACCGGCTCAGCAGAGACCGCCATTGAACTGCATCAAGCTACCTTGCAACTAGGCTCGCGCATGATGCATGTAACCGCAACGATAGAAATTGCTCTGCGCAACACAGTCGCCGACAATCTGAGCCGCTATTTCGGAGTGCCAAATTGGTTGCAGCAACCGCCCATCGCCTTCCGATGGAAGGAGCCGGAACGTAAAAAGATCGAAGGAGCGGTGGATAGCGCCAAACGCGCCGAATACGCAAAACTAAGCCAGGCTCAGAAAGCTCAACTGGATGCAATCGCCTACCCGCGGGGTCGCCCTCCCAACACCCCGCACCTACGCCGAGCAAAGGAGCGACGTCGGCAGATCACTGTCACAGAAGGCAAGGTGATCGCAGAACTTACACTTTATTTCTGGAAACGCCTTTATGGGCCCGAATACGACCATTTGCTTTGGCGGACTACTCTAAAGCGAACCTTCCCTGATAAGAGTCTAACCCGCGCGGCAATCGCAATTCAGCTGGAACAGCTTTATCAAACACGAAATCGCTTGGCCCACCACGAACCCGTTCTGCATCAGCGTTTTTCCGACACAATGACGGCAATTGATTTCATAGTCCAAAGACTGGGGACTACCAGTCCGAGTCCCGAAACGCCCCTCGCCACACTTCTCGCCGATGATATCTACGAGGTACGAGCTCAGGAGGAAGCACTTAGCGCACGCCTCCGCGCGTTTCGTATGTAAAGAGCGAACGCAATAACTCACCACATGTCCTTTAGTTTGATCCGAGAGGTATCACGTCTCTTTTGGCAGTGACGGCGTAGTAGCGCCAGAACAGGCGGGCGGCGACGCCGCGCCACGGCGACCAGGCTTCCGCGATCCCCCGCAGTTCTTTCTCCGAGGGTCTCTCCGCCGCCGCTAAGGCGTGGCGCACGGCATTTTGCAACGCAATGTCGCCGGCTGGAAAGATGTCCCGATGGCCGCAGCAGAAGAGAAGATAGACCTCGGCCGTCCAGCGCCCGACACCATGAAGCGCGGTCATTTCGGCGATCGCCTCCTCCGCCGGCAGGTCTTCCAGCCCCTCGAAGCGGAAATCGGCGACGCAGCTCTCGGCAAGCCGACGCAGCGTGCGGATCTTCGGCCGCGACAGACCGCAAGCCTTGAGCTCCTCCTCATCGGCGGCGAGAACGCTCTGCGGCCCGACCTCCTGAAGCTTGTCGGCAAGACGTCGCCAGATGCTGTCGGCCGCCGCCTTGGAAACTTGCTGCGCCACGATGATGGAGGCGAGCCCCTCATAGCCGCCGTGATGACGGCGCAGCGGCACGTCGCCGGCAAGCGCCACCACCGGCACCAGCCGTTCATCGGCGCGGGTGAGATGCGTGAGACCTTCGGCGATATCCTCGAGGCTGTCGATGCGGCTCAATTCTTCATCACCACGCAGGCCCCTCCCTTGGCGCGCAGCCGGTCGCAGATCCGGCTCGCCTCCGCTTTGCTGTCGGCTCCGAGCCGGACGGCATAGATCGAGGCGCGACCGCGTGCCGGCGTCTTCGCCCGCACCACCATAGGCGGCTCATCGCCGAAGAGCGACGCGTAGCGGCCCTTCAGCCTTTGAAACTGCGACAGAGCCGCAGCCTGCGAAAAGCTGCCGGCGACCTGCGCGCCCCACGGCTTCCAGTCGCCGGAGGCAATGGCCATGCGCGGGCTCGTGCGCGCTGCGGGCAGCTTCCGGCACGCCTCCAGGAAGGAGAGGTCGGGGTCGAGACTGAGATCGCCGAGCTTGGCTTCTCTTTCACGCCAGCGTTCCGCCGGCTCGCCGGTGATGGAGAGAACGAAATTCTGCGTTTCGAAGGGAAGACCGCTGTCGCCGGCAAGCCAGCTTCTCACGCGGTTGGGTCCGGCATTGTAGGCGGCCGCCGCCAATCCCCAATTGCCGAAGAGGCTCCAGTTTTCGCGCAGATACGAGGCCGAATGATAAAGCGCCGGGGCGATGTCGAAGGAATCGGCAAGGCCGCGCGCCTTGGCCGTCGCCGGCATGAACTGGGCGATGCCCTCCGCGCCTTTCGGGCTGACGGCACCGGCATCAAAGCGGCTCTCCTTGAAGATGAGCCGAGCGAAATAGGCGGCATCGAGCCCGAAACGCTTCGCCTGCAATTCGATCGACGCGCAGATCGCCTCGGGTTCGGCGGCAACCTTTTCGAAAGCGGGCGGCACCTTCGCCGGCGGCCCGATGCCGACGACGGCACCTTCCTCCCACGCGATCGCCCGTGGTGCCGAAAGCCCCACGATCGCGACAGCCAGAAGTGTTTTGCCGAAACGCCGCATCGCCCCGAAATCTTCAACCGGATCCGGGCGGAAATTTGGGCCGTCGTCGGCCGCGCGCAAGGGCGCCGGAGGCCTCTCTCAGGAAAGCGCGATACCGGAGCCCGACTTTTCCGCCTGATAGGCGCTCGACAGCCGCTGATACGCGTCTTTGATGCGCGCGACCCGCTCCGCAAAAGCGACCTGCGCATCGTCGGACGAGACGTCGATCAGTTCGACGAGCGCCGTCGCGGTCCAGAAGGCGTTGGTGCCGCGATAGGCCCCGTCCTTGATCCCGAAGACTTCCTTGAGGATGGCGAGATCGTGCGGGATCGCAAAGGCGTCGCGCGTCACCTCATAGGGATAGAGATAGGTGAAATTGTCGAAGCCCGCCCAGGTGATCGCCGAAAGACACAGCGAACAGGGCTCGTGCGTGGCGAGGAACAGACAATCGGCGGTCGCCGGACGTCTCGCATCCGGCAAGCGGTAGAAGGCGTTGAGGGCCGCGACCTCGCCGTGAAAGAGCGGGTTCGTCCGCTCCTGGTTGGAGGCGGCGACGACCAGAGAATAATCGGACTTCTTCAGGATCGCCGCGCCGAACACTTTGTTGCCGGCGGCGACCCCCGCCTCCGTCAACGGCAGGATATCGGTCTCGATGACCTCAAGAAAACGGTCCGCGAGGCGTTCCGCCTCAGGCCGCATCGTCCTGCCGGGTGGCCCCGCCATAACGGCGTGCCACATAGTCTTCGACGAGCGCGGTGAAATCTTCCGCAAGCTTCGGCCCGCGCAAGGTCGTCGCCTTCTCGCCGTCGATGAAGACCGGCGCGGCCGGCTGTTCGCCCGTGCCCGGCAGCGAGATGCCGATGTCGGCGTGCTTGGATTCACCCGGCCCGTTGACGACGCAGCCCATCACGGCGACCGACATCGCCTCGACGCCCGGATAGGTCTCTTTCCAGACAGGCATGCGTGCAGCGATATGGTTTTGGATGTCGCGCGCCAGCTCCTGGAAGAGTGACGAGGTCGTGCGCCCGCATCCGGGGCAGGCCGAAACGATCGGCAGGAACTGACGGAAGCCCATGCTCTGCAGGAGCTCCTGGCACGCTTTCACCTCGAGCGAGCGGTCGCCGCCCGGCTCCGGCGTCAGCGAATAACGGATCGTGTCGCCGATGCCTTCCTGCAGCAGGATGCCCATGGCAGCCGACGAGGCGATCAGCCCCTTGGAGCTCATGCCCGCTTCCGTCAGGCCGAGATGCAGCGCGTAATCGCAGCGCTGCGCCAGCATGCGGTAGACGGTGATGAGCTGCTGAACGTCGGAGACTTTCGCCGACAGAATGATCTTGTCGCGCGGCATGCCGATCTCTTCGGCACGCGCGGCAGAAAGAAGCGCGGAACGCACCATCGCCTCGCGCATCACCGCGGTGGCGGAGATCGGATGCGCCTGGCGGCCGTTCTCGTCCATGAGGAGCGTCAGAAGCTCCTGGTCGAGCGACCCCCAATTGACGCCGATCCGCACCGGCTTGTCGTAGCGCAGCGCCGTCTCGATGATGGCGTCGAACTGGCTCACGCGCTTCTTGCGGAAGCCGACATTGCCCGGATTGATGCGGTATTTGTCGAGCGCCTCGGCGCAGCCCGGATATTCGGCCAGAAGCTTGTGGCCGATATAATGGAAGTCGCCGATCAAAGGCACGTTGACGCCGGCCGCGCGCACCTTGTCGCGAATCTGCGGGACGGCCGCAGCCGCCTCCTCGCGATCGACCGTGACCCGCACCAGCTCGGAGCCGGCCCGGGCCAGCGCCATCACCTGTGCGACGGTCGCATCGATATCGGCCGTATCGGTGTTGGTCATGGATTGGACGGCGATCGGATGATCGCTTCCGACCATCACGCCACCGACGTTGACGGCAACCGACTGGCGCCGCTGAGCGGGGCCTGCGGGCAGCGCGAAATCGCTGAGGCTCGGACGTTCTTGCATGGGCGAACTCGTGGCGAAATCGGTCCTGGAAGTCAACGTCGTTTGCGTCGCGCCGTCCTTGTGTCGCAAGCCATAAGAGAATGGCAGCTTTGCAGGAATTGCGCGCTCAGGCCGCAGTCTGCAACACGGAGACGATATCGTCGACCACGGAGTTGACGACATCGCGATCGTCGCCCTCGCCCATCACCCGTATCACGGGCTCCGTGCCCGAGGGCCGGATGACGAGACGCCCGGAATTTCCAAGCTTCGTCTGCGCCGCGATGATGAGCTTCTGCACCTGCTCCTGCTCGAGCGGCAGATTGCCCTTGTAGCGGATGTTCTTCTTCACCTGCGGCACCGGATCGAAGCGGTGGCAGACCTCGCTGACCGGCTTCGCCTCCTTGCACACGACGGCAAGCACCTGCAGCGCAGCCACGAGCCCGTCGCCCGTCGTCGTATAATCCGACAGGATGATGTGCCCGGATTGCTCGCCGCCGACATTGAAGCCGTGCTGGCGCATATATTCGGAGACATAGCGGTCGCCGACGGGCGTGCGCGCCAGCGACAGGCCGAGCCCGCCGAGAAAGCGCTCAAGGCCGAGATTGGACATGATGGTGGCGACGATGCCGTTGCCGGCGAGCCGTTCCTCGGCCTGCCAGTAAGACGCCACGACGGCCATCAGCTGATCGCCGTCGACCTCGTTGCCCTTTTCGTCGACGATGACGACCCGGTCGGCGTCGCCGTCGAGCGCGATGCCGAGATCGGCGCGCACCTCATGCACTTTGCGGGCGAGCGCCGCCGGCGAGGTGGAGCCGACATCGCGGTTGATGTTGAAGCCGTCCGGCTCGATGCCGATCGGGATCACTTCCGCACCGAGCTCCCACAGAACGTTCGGAGCGGATTTGTAGGCGGCACCATTGGCGCAGTCGATGACGACCCGCAGCCCGTCGAAGTCGAGATGGCGCGGCAGGGTGCGCTTGGCGAATTCGATGTAGCGGTCGACGACCCCGTCGACGCGCTTGGCACGGCCGAGTTCGCGCGGACCCGCGAGCCGGCGCGACAGATCCGATTCCACGAGTTCCTCGATCGCCGCCTCGACCTCGTCGGACAGCTTGAAGCCTTCCGGGCCGAAAATCTTGATGCCGTTGTCGTCGAAAGGATTGTGGGAGGCGGAAATCATGACGCCGTAATCGGCACGCATGGAGCGCGTCAGCATGGCAACGGCAGGCGTCGGGATCGGCCCGAGCAGAAACACGTCGACGCCGACGGACGTGAAACCCGCGACCAGCGCATTCTCCAGCATGTAGCCGGACAGCCGCGTATCCTTGCCGATGACGACGCGCTGGCGATGGCCGTTGCGGTAATAGAGGCCGATCGCCTGCGCCACCTTCATGGCGATCTCCGGCGTCATCGGGAAGGCGTTCGCCGTGCCGCGGATGCCGTCGGTTCCGAAATAGCTTCGTGTCATTCTTGCCTGCGCCCTCTCCTGCGCTGCGCGGTCGCTCGCGCTCCGGCTCGTTCGGTCTGCACCGTCGAAAAACGAAACGGTGCCGCATTTTCCTCAAGGAACAATAAAGGCCCGGAGCGATCTCCGGGCCTCACTTTGTGTATACGAATATATCAGCGACGCCGCTGCAAGGTTGCAACAGGCTCGCATGCCTATCACGTGGGTTGCGGCTCCAGGCCACCATCGTTGCCCGGACGCGGCCGCGATCCCGTTGTGGGTACGGCCGAACCCTTGGCCGGCGGAAGATCGTCGCTCGGATCCTCGCGCACCGGACGCTTGCCGTTGAGGAGCGCGCGGATTTCTTCGCCCGAAAGGGTCTCGAACTCCAACAGCCCCTGCGCCAGCGTCTCCAGCTGATCGTGATGCGTGGTCAGGATCTCCCGCGCCTTGTCGTAACCTTCGTCGACGAGACGGCGGACCTCGCGGTCGATCTTCTGCGCCGTCTGCTCGGAGATGTTCTGCTGCCGTGCCACGGAATGGCCGAGGAACACCTCTTCCTGGTTGTCGCCATAGGCCACGCGTCCGAGCTCTTCGGAGAAGCCCCAGCGCGTCACCATCGCCCGCGCCAGCTTGGTCGCCTGCTCGATGTCGGAGGCCGCACCGGAAGTGACCCGGTCATGACCGAAGGTGATCTCCTCCGCCACGCGGCCGCCCATCATGATGGCGAGCCTCGAGGTCATCTGCTGGTAGGTCATGGAGAGCTGGTCGCGCTCCGGCAACTGCATGACCATACCGAGCGCACGTCCGCGCGGGATGATCGTTGCCTTGTGCACGGGATCGGTCGACGGCACGTTGAGCGCCACGATGGCGTGGCCGCCCTCGTGATAGGCCGTCAGCCGCTTCTCGTCCTCGGTCATGACGAGCGTGCGCCGTTCGGCACCCATCATCACCTTGTCCTTGGCGTCTTCGAATTCGAGCATCGTCACGAGCCGCTTGCCGCGTCGTGCCGCAAGCAGCGCCGCCTCGTTCACGAGGTTCATGAGATCGGCACCGGAGAAGCCCGGAGTCCCGCGCGCCACCGTCTTGAGATTGACGTCGGGCGCGAGCGGCACCTTGCGCGCATGCACCTTCAGGATCTTCTCGCGGCCGACGACGTCCGGGTTCGGCACCACGACCTGACGGTCGAAGCGGCCCGGGCGCAGAAGCGCCGGGTCGAGAACGTCCGGACGGTTGGTGGCGGCGATCAGGATGATGCCTTCGTTCGCCTCGAAGCCGTCCATCTCGACGAGCAGCTGGTTGAGCGTCTGCTCGCGCTCGTCGTTGCCGCCGCCGAGGCCTGCGCCACGATGCCGGCCGACGGCGTCGATTTCGTCGATGAAGATGATGCACGGTGCATTCTTCTTCGCCTGTTCGAACATGTCGCGCACACGGCTTGCGCCGACGCCCACGAACATCTCGACGAAGTCGGAACCGGAAATGGTGAAGAAGGGCACGCCCGCCTCACCCGCCACGGCACGGGCGATCAGCGTCTTACCGGTGCCCGGAGGGCCGACGAGTAGCACGCCGCGGGGAATACGGCCGCCGAGCCGCTGGAATTTCTGCGGATCGCGCAGAAATTCCACGATCTCTTCAAGGTCTTCCTTGGCTTCGTCGACACCGGCCACGTCCTCGAAGGTCACGCGGCCATGCGCTTCGGTCAGAAGCTTTGCCTTGGACTTGCCGAAGCCCATGGCTCGGCCGCCGGCACCCTGCATCTGCCGCATGAAGAAGATCCACACCGCGATGAGGAGCAGCATCGGAAACCAGGAAATCAACACCGAGAAGAACGACATCTCGCTCTCGTCCGGCTCGGCCTTGATGGTGACGCCCTTGTCTTCAAGCAGCGTCACATATTCTGAGTTGTCCGGCGCGTAAGTCGTAAAGCGCTTGCCGTCGCTGTAGGTGCCAGTAATCTGCTGGCCGCTGATCGTGACGTTCTTGATGTTGCCGTCGATCGCTTCGCTGCGGAACTGCGAATAAGTGATTTCCTGCGTCGTACCCTGGCGGGACGGGCTCTGAAACAAGTTAAAGAGCGCCACCAAGAGGAGCAGGATCACGATCCACAGCGCGAAATTCCGGAAATTCTGGTTCATTCTGGCTTTCCCCGATGGCGCTTTCGGCGCCGGATCCGTGAGGGCGTCCTGTCAAACATCCCCTAGATAGGTTGCGAGGGGGTTGATGTGAAGGCACAGAAATGGAGTGCGGCCCGCAAACGCCAGCTTCCGGCAAGCCGATGAGGCCGTCACGCGCTCAACTAATTGATATTGTGCATCTCGGCCGGTCTTGGCGGCAAGCGGTTTTCCACCATCAACCGATCGTAGAGACCCCCGATATGGGGATCGCAAAGCCGGTCGTCGACAATTTGTCGAATGCCGAGATCCGTGCGGCATCCGGCATCCCCCTTGGCCGCGAGGAGGGGCGGAACGGCGATGCAGGTGTCCTCGGCAAACAGCGCCGGCATTGTGCGCTCGAACGCATTTCCGCGTCCGCACCACCCGAAGCCACGAACACGGGCGTCTTCGCCAGCGAGCGCATGCGGCGCGACGATATAACGCCCGTCGAAGACCACATCGCGCCCGGCTGCGAGATTGCAATCTCCCGGCCCCTGCCGGCCCCATTCGCGGCTGACGACGAGACGATTCTCGCTGAGATCGAGCCGGGCTCCATGCAGTGTCGCAACGAGGGAGCCTCCGCCCCCCACCATCGCACTCAGCCTTTCATCGAGAGAAACGAGCGCCTCGCGCGAAGGCGTCGCCACGCGTCCGGATGCAGCCATCAAAAGCCGTCGCAGAAGCGCGAGCCAGGCTTCGAATTCCATCTCCCGGCGCACCGAAGCCGGTCGCAAAATCGTGATCGCTCCGGCCTCGCTCACCGTGGCGCTTTCGGCAGCCTGAAGCGCCGCGCGTTCAAACATTTGATGGATGTGCCCTTCGCGCGCGGCGAAGATGGCGAGCCGTTCGGCCGTCAGCCCGATGGCAGAAAGCTCCGGCGCGGCAAGGCGCACACGCGCCCGCTCCTGCGCGGGATCAGAATTCGTCGGATCATCGCAAAACGGAAGCTTGCGAGCCTCTGCGCTCAGGCGCAGCCGGGCTTTCGAGAACTGTAGGAACGGCCGCGCGATCGTCGGCCATCCCTCCCGTCTTAACGCGGCTTCGATCCCCTTGAGCGCACGCGGCTCGGCGGTGCGTGCCATGCGCATCAGCACCGTCTCGGCCTGATCGTCCGCATGGTGGGCGGTCAGGATGGCGCGGCAGCCTACCCGCGTCGCAACTTCGATGGCCGCCGCATAGCGCGCCAGCCGGGCGGCCGCGGCGATCCCGCTTTGCGGCCGCTCCGCCTCTTCCCAGCGGCGCACATGGTGGCGGAGGTGAAGCCGCGTGCAGACATCTCCCACCATCCGCACCTCGGCGGCACTCTCCGCCCGCAGGCCGTGATCGAAGGTAAAAGCCTGCGGCGCCGGCGCGTCGCGATGTGCGGCAATCTCTGCCGCAAGCGCCAGCAGCGCCAGCGAATCCGGCCCGCCGGAGACCGCGATCAGCGCTCCCCGGTCGAGCCATTCGCGAAGGAGCGGTTCCGCCTCGGCCGCATCGATCGCGCCCTCAGCGGCCGGGGCGCCCTCAGCAGCCGGCGCGTTTCGCTTCTGCGGCCACGCGGTTGGTGAGTGCACCGGACGCGTCCGGATATTTGCGGCCGACTTCGTCGAAGGTGGCACAGGCAGCGTCCTTTTCGCCCAGCGCGGCAAGAGCGATGCCGAGCTTCATCAGAGCATCCGGGGCCTTACGGCTCTTCGGAGCGGTTTTGTAAAGCTCCAGAAACGTATTCGCCGCCGCCCTGTCCTTGTTCTGCTGCAGCTGGCTCTCGCCCAGCCAGAAGCGCGCATCGTTCGCCTGCGCCTCGTTGGGGAAGCGTTCCAGCCAGGCCGCGAAACTCCGCTCCGCCTCGGAATAATCGCCGGTCAGGATATAGCCATAGGCGAAATCGTAATCCTGCCTGGGGTCGCCGGAGAGAGAGGCGAGCGCCGGCCCTTGAGGCTGTTCGGCACCGCTGCCCATGTCATCGACGGGACCGACGGCCGGGGCAGGCCCGCCCGGACCACCGCCCGCAAGCGTCGAGAGATCGATCGGCGCACCGGCATCGAAACCGCCCTCGCCGTCCTGCGCGATGCGCGGATCATCCGGCGAGATGCCCACCGTGCCGAGATCCTGCGGCGGCGCGCCTGCCACGCTGCTGGAATTGTTGGAAGGATTGACGCTGCCGCCCGTCGCGCCGCCATAGGTCGCGCCACCATAGGTGTTGGAGCCGGCCCCGAATTGCTGGCCACCGTTCGGCTGGGCGTTCGGCTGGGCGCCCGTCTGTCCGCCGTTCCAGCCAAAGCTCTGGTCCATCGGGGCATCTTCCCCGCCTTGCGGCGGGCCGGCGATACCGGCCTGACGGCGGGTGACCTGCAGTTCGTGCTGAAGTTGCTCCACCTCACCAGTCAGCTGGCGCACCCGCTCTTCCAGCTGCTGGATGTAGAGCCGCATCTGGCCGATCTCCTGCGGGCTCTGCGCCTGGGCGAGGCCCGGGAAAAGGAGAAGGCCGACAAAAACAAAAAGAATACGTCCGCTCATGACAAGGTCGCTAGCATGACTGAGTGAGGCTCCACCACCTCCAGATCAATTCGGCCAAACTTCGACACGTGTGACAGGAACGCAAAAAAGGCGGCCGAAGCCGCCTTTTCTTTACCTCTGTGGCAGGACTGCGACGGCGATCAGCTGCCGGCGCCGCCCACGACCGTAACCGCGCGGCGGTTCTGGTTCCAGCACGAGGCCGCATCGCAGACCGCGACCGGGCGCTCCTTGCCGTAGGAAATCGTGCGCATGCGGCCGGGATTGATGCCGCGCGAAGCGAGATAATCGCGGGTTGCAGCCGCGCGCCGGGCGCCGAGGGCAAGGTTGTACTCGCGCGTGCCGCGCTCGTCGGCATGGCCTTCGACGGTGATGGTGTAATTCGGATACTGGTTCAGCCACGCTGCCTGACGGTCGAGCGTCGCCCGTGCTTCCGGCGTCAGCGACGAGGAATCGACGATGAAGAAGACGCGGTCGCCGACATTGACCTGGAAGTCCTGCGGGCTGCCGGGCGTAGCCGCACCTGCGCCTCCTCCGGAACCGGCCAGATCCAACGCCTTTTGCTGGTTGGCGCAACCGCCAGCCGTCAGAAGAAGGGCTGCGCCGAAGGCAGCAGCTAGCATACGGATATTCAGGCGAAAGCTCATCGCCGCAAGCTCCTGGTGGAATCGAAGGGCTTTGATAACCCTGACAGGGTTAAGGCCTCATGAACGATTAGGGTTAAGAAGGCGTGAACGCAGACAGATGGGCGACGCAAAACAAAATGTCCGAAGAGAGCGGTGGCCA
This sequence comes from Afifella sp. YEN Y35, assembly GCF_047553465.1. NCBI lineage: Bacteria > Pseudomonadati > Pseudomonadota > Alphaproteobacteria > Hyphomicrobiales > Afifellaceae > Afifella > Afifella sp. YEN Y35. The sequence goes on along the minus strand of NZ_CP180203.1, from coordinate 4,006,038 downwards.
CCGAATGCGGCGGAAGCTTGGCGCTCGCGCACCTTTTTGGCCACAAAGCGCGGCCTCGGCGCCTCAATTGCCGATGAGCGAGGCCTTATCCCGCGACGACGATGATCTCCGGGCTTTTTGGGCCGAACTCGCTGCGGTCAAAGGAGCCGTAGAGATTGACCTCCGAAAACCCGGCCTCGGCCAGCTTCTCCTTGAGAAGATCGCACGATGTGAACCGCACTTGATCTTCCAGGATGACTTCTTCCTCGCCGGGAAAGCGCAGATGCGTGCGATAGGCGATGATGTCGTCTTCCGCTGAGACCAGGGACAGATAGGTCTCCACGCTCGCGCTCCCGATCGGACGAATGAGGCGACGGCTGCGCCCGGGCGTCCATTGCCGCCAGCCCTCGACGACCGGATTGCGGCTTTCGAAAGCGAACCGGCCGCCCGGCGAAAGCTGCTCCCGCACCGCTTGGAAGGCGGCGTCGATGACCTCGTCGCTCAACAGGCACTGGAAGCTGTGCCCGGTCATCAGGACGAGATCGAAGGGCGCCGCCGCATGACGGGTGGTGGCATCGCCCTCCACCCAATCGACACGCTCCGCCCCGGCCCCGCGGCGTGCAACCGCCAGCATCGCCGGCGCCGGATCGGTCGCCGTCACCTTGTGCCCGCGTCGGGCGAGAGCCCGCGCCAGGGCACCCGTGCCGCAGCCGATGTCGAGGATCGCAAGCGGCTCGCGTCCGCCACCCTGTTCTTCACTCTGCGCTTCAGGCTCTCCCTCGGGCTGCCTTTTGAGCTGTCCGGCAAGCTGAATGTAGAAGCGCGTATCCTCGCCCGGCGGATTGAGCAGGTCGTAAAGACCCGCCAGGCGTTCATCGCAATATGAGCTCATGGAATTTGCCTGCCCTCCGGCACCGGGCTGCCAGCATCAATCGAGGAGCGGGCTCCACGCCGGATCGGAAGCATAATTCGGCGTCGGCACGACCCGCTCGTTATAGCCGGTGATGTCGACGGAAAGGAGCTGCGGGCCAGCGCCGCCGGACTGGTCGCGGAAGAACATCAACACGCGGCCGTTGGGCGCCCAGGTCGGACCCTCGTTGTGGAAGCCTTCCGTGATGACGCGCTCGCCCGACCCGTCCGGCGTCATCACGCCGATGCCGAAGCGGCCACCTTCCTGCTTGGTGAAGGCGATGAGATCGCCGCGCGGCGACCAGACGGGGGTCGCATAGCGTCCCTGTCCGAAGGAAATCCGCTGCGCCGGGCCGCCATTCGCGCCCATCACGTAGAGCTGCTGCGTGCCGCCCCGGTCGGATTCGAAGACGATGCGCTGACCGTCCGGCGAAAACGACGGCGCCGTATCGATCGACGGCGAATCGGTGAGCCGCGTCATCTGCCGGTTCCTGAGATCGAGCAGATAGATGTTGGAATTGCCGCCCTGGGCGAGCGACAGGACCACCTTCTGCCCGTCCGGAGAAAAGCGCGGCGAAAAGGTCATGTTGGAGAAATTGCCGATCTTCTCCCGCTGCCCGTTCTCCGTGTTGAGGAGAAACACCTGCCACTGGTCGCCGGAGAGCGCCGCATAGGTGATTTCCTGGCGCGTGGGCGAGAAGCGCGGCGTCAGCACGAGATCGCTGCCGTCGGTCAGATAGCGCACATTGGCGCCGTCCTGGTCCATCAGGGCGAGCCGCTTGACGCGCTGTTCCTTCGATCCGGATTCGTCGACAAAGACGATGCGGGTGTCGAAATAGCCCTTCTCGCCGGTCAGGCGCTCATAGATCGCATCGGCGATGATATGCGCCACCCGCCGCCAATTGTCGGGGCTCGCCACGAATTGCTGACCCGTCAGCTGCCGGCCAGCAAAAATATCCCAGAGGCGGAATTCCGCCTGCACCCGCCCGTCCGGGGTCGCCGCAACCCGCCCGGAGACGAGCGCCTGGGCGTTGAGCGGACGCCAATTGGCGAAATCGGGCGTCACGTCCGGCGGGATCGTCGGCTGGATGAAGGCAGCCGGATCGACCGGCGCGAAAAGGCCCGAATTCTTCAGATCGGCCGTGATGACGTCGGAGATCTGCTGGCTGAGCTGGTCGGGCTGGCCACCTGTCCCGACGAAGGCCGGGATGGCGATCGGCATCGGCTGGATCGTGCCGCGCGTGATGTCGACGCGCAGCTGCGCCGACGCGCTGCCGATCAGAGCGCCAACCAGCGCGAACTGGGCAAGCGCTGCGGCGATGGCGAAGGGGAAAGCCCGACTTCTCAAGCGGTCGGTAAAGGACATGGGCGTGAAGCTCCGTCAAATCTCATCCGCCGAGCATTTCGCTCGGGTCGAAGGTGAATTCGATATCCCGCCACAAGGAGTATTTCTCTGGCGGTAGTATGTCGTAAGGGGCGCATTCGTGGACGGCGCGGATGGCGCTCTCCATCGCCACCCGGGAAAGCTCGTCGAAACCGCCACCGACCGGGCGGGGCGGTGCCGCAAGCGTTCCGTCCGGCTGCAGGCTGATAGCGACCGTCACCCGGAGCCCGCCCGCCTGGCGCACGCCGATCGGCGGATTCCAGCACTGATAAAGCCGTGCCTTCAGCGCCTCGATCTCGCTTTGCGTCATCGCCGCCTCGGCCTTGCCCTCGCGCGCGCCGAACGTCTGCGGATCGGGAGCGGGATTGGGGTCCCCGCCACCCGTCGGATCGCGCTTGTCGAGAAGTGCCGCGATATCGTCGGGCCGGAAATCCCGCTTCGGCTCAGGCTTTTGCGTCACCTTCGGCTTTTCCGGCACGGGCTTTTCCGGTGCCGGTTTGGTCTCGGCCGGCTTCGGCGGCTTGATGTCCTTGGGCGGCGTCGGGCGCGTCTTCGGCAGGGTATCGAGCGCGGGCGCCGCCTCTTGCGGCGTCGCTTCTGGCGCCTTCTCCGGCTGCGCGTCGGGACGAGGCGCGGGCTCCGGCTCGGGCTCGGGTTCCGGCGGCACAGAGGCGACCTTGGTCTCTTCCGGTTTCGGCTTTTCCTCCACCTTCGGCGTCGGCCGCGGCGTCGGTTCCTTCACCGATTGAACAGGTTTCGGCGCCGGCTTTTCCGCCGGCTTCGGGTCCGGCCGATCCGCCTTGGCTTGCGCCTTGGGCTGAGGCTTTTCGTCAGGCTTCGGCTTGGCCGTCTTGGAGCCGGCAAGAAGATCGGTCACTTCGGAAATCGGCACGAGATCGACAGGCAGGGCTTCCGTGTGATCCACGCTGAAAGGCTTCGCGTCCGGAAACGCGAAGAGCCCGAGCGAGATCAGCGCCAGGTGAGCCGCAAGTGAAACGCCGAGGCCGACACGCATTCCTTACCCATCAGTCTCTTGCAGGGTGACGAGACCGATCCGGCGATAGCCGGCCGCATTGAGACGGCCCATCACCCGCATGATCGTGCCGTAATCGGCATTGCGATCGCCGCGCACGAAAATGCGCTCGTTGAGTCCGTTTTTCGCAAGCGCCTGCAGTGTCGCCACCAGCTTGTCGGACGACACCTCCTGCTCCTGCAGATAGATCGACCCATCGGCATTGACCGACACCGTCAACGGTTCGGTGTCGGCATCCATCGCCTTGGCCTGCGTTTCCGGCAGGTCGATCGGCACGCCGACGGTGAGAAGCGGCGCCGCCACCATGAAGATGATCAGCAGCACCAGCATGACGTCGACGAACGGCGTGACGTTGATCTCCGCCACCAGCGCATGGCGGCGGCGCAGACGATGGCGGCTGCTGCCGCCCCTGCTCGGTGCGATCATCCCGGCGCCCATCAGGCCGCTCTCCGCTCGTCGATCTGGCGTGACAGGATCGCCGCGAACTCGTCGGCAAAGCCCTCCATGCGCGTGGCGAGCCGGGAAACCTGGCTGGCGAACTTATTGTAGAACATCACCGCGGGAATGGCGGCGAAGAGGCCAAAGGCCGTCGCGAGAAGCGCTTCGGCGATACCTGGCGCCACCACGGCGAGATTGGTGTTCTTCGAGGCCGCGATCGCCTGAAACGAGGTCATGATGCCCCACACCGTGCCGAAGAGGCCGATGAACGGGCCGGCCGAGCCGACGGTCGCGAGCACCAGGAGCCGCCGTTCGAGCCGGTCGACCTCACGTGCGATCGTGACGTCCATCACCCGGTCGATGCGCTGCCCGAGGCCTGCGAGCGACTTCGCGCCTCCCTCATAGGTGCGCTTCCACTCCTTCATCGCGGCGACGAAAAGCGCCGCCATGCCGTGCGCTTCGCGCGCCGACACCTGGTTGTAGAGCTGTTCGAGGGACTGTCCCGACCAGAACGTATCTTCGAACTTGTCGAGCTGGCCCTTCATCCGGCGGTAGAGCAGCGTCTTGTCGATGATGATCGCCCAGCACCACACGGAAGCTCCGAGCAGGCCGAGCATGACGATCTTCACGACGATATGCGCCTGCCAGAATAGAGATAGCAGGGAAAAGCCACCCGCCGGATCGGCGAGCGCTGTCTGGGCAACTTGATCCATGGAATGAGATCGCTCTTTTTCGATCTTGGCGGCTCTTGACCGCCGAATGTGACAAAAGCACGGCCTGAGAGAGCCTGCCCCGATGAAACCAGTCTAAAGGATGAGAGATCATCACGGTTAACGAACCGTTAGGAGCGGGTCCTCACAGCAAACTTTTCTTGTCCACGATAAACGATTGGAACCGTTGGAGTCGGAAGGCGTTTGGAATTCGAAACAGCAGGCCATTGCGGCCAAGAGGAATCCCATGTCGCGCTTTGATGCCCGCCTTGATCAGACTGCAGATCAGCCGACCGAGACCGACTCGCGCTTCACCGACACCTTGGTCGTTTCTGCGCTCGGCCTCTCCGTCTTCCTGGTCGCCCTCGGAGGACTGGCCGCTTAAATTTTTATGGGCTTTGTTTGAAGGAGGCGCTCAGAGCCTCTCGCACTTTTCCCGGCAGGCGCGCCGGACGGCCTTCCCCGGTCAGAAGCGCCGCTTCAACGACAGCCTTGACGAGAATGGCGTCGCCTGAGCGCAGCTCCTGCGCCAGCGTGACTCGCGCCCCGCCCACTTTTTCGGGCCTCGTGAGAACGGTCACGATATCGTCAATACGCGCCGGCTTTTCGAACTCGATCGTCATCCGCCGCACGGCAAAGGCAAGGCCGTCCGCGGCGAGCACGTGATGATGCACGCCGAGAAGGCGTAGAAAATCCGAGCGCCCCCTCTCCAGAAAATGCAGATAGCGGGCGTGATAGACGAGGCCGGAAAAATCCGTGTCTTCGAAATAGACCCGTTGATGCAGGATATGCCCATCCACCGTCAGCCGGCCGGAAAGTTCGGCGGGCGCGTCAGCTGTCGTCGTCATTCAAGAAAAGTCCCATCTGCGCGGCCCGGTCCTGCGTCGGCACGGCAAGGCCCAGATGCTGGAAGGCTCTCGGCGTCAGCAGGCGGCCGCGCGGCGTTCTTTGGATAAACCCCTGCTGGATGAGATAGGGCTCGACGATGTCTTCGATGGCGTCGCGCGGCTCCGACAGCGCCGCCGAAATCGTCTCGATCCCCACCGGGCCGCCGCCGAAATTCTCCGCAATCATGAAAAGATAGCGTCGGTCGAGGAGATCGAGCCCGCGGGCATCGACCTCGAGCGCCAGAAGCGCCTTGTCGGCAAGAGAGCGTTCGATCCGCTCCGCCCCATCGACGGCCGCGAAATCGCGCACGCGCCGCAGAAGCCGGCCGGCGACGCGCGGCGTGCCCCGCGCCCGCCGGGCGATCTCGCTCGCCCCCTCGTCGGAAATCGGCGCCCCCAGAATGCGCGCTCCCCGGCGCACGATCTTTTCAAGCTCCGCCTCGGTGTAGAAATCGAGCCGCACGGGAATGCCGAAGCGGTCGCGCAAGGGTGTGGTCAGAAGCCCGAGCCGCGTGGTCGCGCCGATCAGCGTGAAGGGCGCGAGATCGATCTTCACCGAACGCGCCGCCGGCCCTTCGCCGATGATGAGATCGAGCTCGAAATCCTCCATCGCCGGATAGAGAATTTCTTCCACTGCCGGGTTGAGGCGGTGGATCTCGTCGATGAAGAGCACGTCGCGCTCGTCGAGATTGGTGAGAAGGGCTGCGAGATCGCCCGCTTTGGCGATGACCGGTCCCGACGTGGAACGGAAATTGACGCCGAGCTCGCGCGCCACGATCTGCGCGAGCGTCGTCTTGCCGAGCCCTGGCGGCCCGACGAAAAGCACATGATCGAGCGCCTCCGAGCGCGACCGCGCCGCCTCGATGAAGACTTTGAGATTGCCCCGCGCCTTCTCCTGGCCGACGAAATCGGCAAGCCGCTCCGGCCGGAACGAGGCGTCGGGATCGCTGTCCTCGACGCGCGCATCGGCGCTGACGAGACGGTCTGTGCTCACTGGCTGAGCTCCTTCAGGCCGAGCCTGATCAATTTCGCGGTTTCGGCCCCCTCGCCCGCATCACGCATCGCTTTGGCGATCGCGGCCGAGGCCTGCGCCTGGGCATAGCCGAGATTGACGAGGGCGGAAACCGCATCGGCTATCGGCTGCGGCGCGACCTGATCGCCGAGATCCGATTGCAGGCGCGACAGCGACGGATCGCCACCGATGCCACCGCCGAGCGCCGGCGCCTTGTCCTTGAGCTCCGAACAGATGCGCCCGGCAAGCTTCGGCCCGACGCCGGGCGAGCGCGCGATCATTGCCTTGTCCTGCAGCGCGATCGCCGAGGAAAGATCGGCCGGCCGCAGCGTACCGAGCACGCCGAGCGCCATCCGCGTGCCCACCCCCTGCACCGAATTCAACAGCCGGAACCATTCGCGCTCAACATCCGAGGCGAAACCGAAAAGTCGGATCTGATCCTCGCGCACATAGGTCTCGATCGAAAGCGTCGCCGCCTCTCCGGGCGACGGCAGCGCCTGCAGCGTCTGCGTCGAGCAATGCACGACATAGCCGACGCCGCCGACATCGACGATGACCCAGTCGGGTCCGTAGGAATCGATGCGCCCTTTGAGTTTGCCAATCATGGATGGGTGTCCGGCGAGATGATCTGAAGGAGCGGAAAGTACTGCCGATAGCGCTCCGGATCACGGGTCAGCAGGAAATACCCCCCGAAATCGGCGTGCGCGCCAATATAGAAATCCGGCAGTGGCGAACGTCTGGCGCCGCCGGCGCGCCGATAGGCGAGAAAGGCACGGCCTGCCGCGAAGGCTGCATCCCATGGCAGTGCCTCGCGCCGGTAGATCGCCGGGCTCAATGCCCGCTCCGCCTGGCGCTGGGTGCTGTAGCCGCAGGAGACTTCGGCGTAGATGATCGGGTTGATGACGAGCCCGCCCCGCTGCCGTCCCTGGCGCAGCTGGGCCTGCGACCACGCCGCCCATTCCGCGTCTTCCTGCAACACATCGATCAGGATGTTCGTGTCGACCAGCGTCTCGCTCATTCGTCGCGCAGGAGCTTCATGAAGGCGTCGGTGCTCATGCCGGTCCGCAGAGAGCCCCGGGCTCGCTCCAGATAGGCGTCGAACTCCGCATCCTCCGCCTTCTCCGACGCGGCCGGCCCCGCCCGGCGCAGGACGATCTCCTCGCCACGTTCGCTCACCTCAAAGCGCGTCCCGACCGCAATGCCGCGACGATCACGGATTCCCTTCGGAATGGTGATCTGACCCTTCGTCGTCACGGTCGTCGAACTCTTCGGCATTCTTACCTCGCGAAGTAAGAATAGAACATTACAGAAACGTCGGCAAGGCGACGAGGCGCATTCTCCTGGGCTTCACCCCCGGCCGCGCACCAACCGCATGAGCTCGTCCGACGAAAGGTGTTCGTTCGCACTGCGCGAGCCTTTGATCGCCTCGATCCCCCGGCCGCCACGCTGGCGCTTCGCCTCGACCGCAGGGCTCGCCTCCGCCTGAGCCACGGCGCTGCCGCGGTGATGCGCGTGACAGATGGCGATGGCGAGCGCGTCGGCGGCATCGTCGCTGTCGAAGGTCGCCTTCGGCATCAGGATCGACACCATCGTGCGGATCTGCCCCTTCTGCGCATGGCCGGCGCCCACGACCGACTTCTTCACCATGTTGGGGGCGTATTCCGCCACTTCGAGCCCCGCCTTCGCCGGCGCCAGAAGGGCAATTCCGCGCGCCTGCCCGAGCTTCAGCGTGGCGCCCGCATCGCGGTTGACGAAGGTGTTTTCCACCGCCGCTTCGCCGGGGCTGTGTTCGGAAATCACGGCGACGAGCCCGTCATAGAGCGCCGCCAGCCGGTCACACAGTGCGTCTTTTTCGTCGGATCGGACCGTGCCGGCCGCGACGAAGGCGAGCCGTGTGCCGGACATATCGACGACGCCCCAGCCGGTGCGGCGCAGGCCGGGATCGATGCCGATGATGCGAATCGTCTGCTTCATCGGCTGATCATAGCGAAGACCGGGACGAACGGCGCAGCTTACGAATCCTCGGTCGAAACCGTGAAATTGAGCGGCAGGCGCCCGCCGTCGACATAGACAGTCTGCCCGGTCATGTAGCTCGCATCGTCGGAGGCGAGGAAGGCTGCGACCGCGGCCACCTCGCTCGGCTCGCCGATGCGGCGCAGCGGCGTGCGTGTCAAAATGCGCTGGCGGGCTTCGGCATCGTCGGCGACATGCCCCAGCATGTCGGTCATGATGGAGCCCGGCCCGATCGCGTTGACGCGGATGCCATGCGGCGCGAGCGCCAGCGCCATCACCTTGGTGAGCTGGTTCACGCCGCCCTTGGAGATCGTGTACGGCACCTGGTCGGGGATCGCGACGACGGCATTGACCGAGCTCATATGGATGATGACGCCCGGATCGCCGCCCGCTTCGATCTGTTTGACCATGCGCTTGGCGACGGCCTGGCCGACGAGAAACGCCCCCTTGAGATTGACGTTGAGGACGCGGTCAAATTCATCCTCCGTCAACGCCAGGAAATCCGCCTTGAGCGCGATAGCAGCACAGGAGACGAGGACGTCGATGTCGCCATAGGCGTCGACCGTCGTCGCCAGGAGATTGCGTACCGAGAGCTTTTCGGCGACGTCGCAATGCACGAAACGCACAGGCCCGAGATCGCCGAGCGCCTCCACCGAAGCGCTGCCCGCATCGTCGTCGATATCGGCGAGGACCACCCGCGCCCCCTCAGACAGGAAGCGCTTGGCGACGGCACGCCCAATTCCCTTCGCTCCACCGGTCACGATGGCGACCTTGTTTTCCAGCGACATTGGCATCTTCCCTTTTGGCCCGTCCGGCCCGAACGGCGGAGACCGAGTCGCCTCAGCCGTTGCCGATGAAGCCGGGATAAAGCGTCATGCCTCCATCGGCAAACAGACAATGGCCGTGCACATAATCGGCGGCGTCCGACACGAGCCAGACGACGGCCTGAGCGATATCCTCCGGTTCGCCGATCCGGCCATAGGGGATGAGGCTGCGGATCGCATCCGCATCGTCGGCACGCTCATCGGCGTTGATGTCGGTGGCGATGGCGCCGGGCCCCACGGAGTTCACCCGGATTTTCTCATGGCCCACCTCCTGGGCGAGCGATTGCATGAGGAGGGAAACGCCCCCCTTGGAGGCCGCATAATTGACCCGCCCGGCCCAGGGAATGCGCTCATGGACGGAGGAATTGAAGACGATCTTGCCGAGTGCCGGGCTCACCTCTTCGCGCAGTCCCTTCTTGCGGAAACGTTTGACGGCCTCGCGGGAGACCAGAAAGGCGCCGGTGAGATTGGTGGAGATGACCGCTTCCCAATCGGCAAGCGACATCTCCCCGAAGGCACAGTCGCGCTGGATGCCGGCATTGGAGAAGACGATATCGACCGGACCGAGCTCCGCCTCGCAGCAATCGAAAAGCTTGTGGACATCGCTCTCGCACCCGACATCGCCGCCGATGATGACGCCTCGGCTTCCGGCTCGTTCGACAGCGGTGAGTGTCTTGGCCGCCCCTTCCTCGTCGGAATGGTAGTTGATGACGACATCGGCCCCCGCCTTCGCCAAGCCCGCGGCGACGGCCGCTCCGATGCCCGAGCTCGCCCCCGTCACGACGGCGTTCTGTCCTTCCAGGCTTAGTCCGTTTTGAGCTGCCACTGAGCCCCTCCTGAGCGTGAATGGGTGGAAGGGCGCAAGCGATGTCGGCCGAGCGGCCTTTCGCGTCGAAGGCGGATCGCCTGAAGAGAAGCCACCGGCACCCTGCACCGTCCTGCGTCCCTTTGGAGCGTCTCTCTAGAACGTCTCCCCTATGAAACGTGTCACTGAGACTGTGTCCCTGGGTGGCGAACGTCAGGCTGCGAACCGGGTTCCCTCATCGCCGTCGAGAGCCCGTTCCAGCCAGTGGGCGGCCGAAATCAGAGAGAGATGCGTGAGCGCTTGCGGGAAGTTCCCAAGATGCGCCCCGGACGGGCTGAGCTCCTCCGCATAGAGGCCGACATGGTTGGCGTAAGAGAGCAGTTTTTCGAACATGAGCCGCGCCCGCGGGAGATCGCCTGTCCGTGCCAGCGCCTCCACATACCAGAAGGCGCAGGTGGTGAAGGCACCTTCGCGCCCGGAAAGCCCGTCGACGTCTTCGGCGCCCTCCGCCTCGTCGTCGTAGCGCAGGACGAGGCAATCCTTGACGAGACGGTGCTCCACGGCACGCATCGTTCTGAGCCAATAGCGGTCGCGGGGATTGATGAAGCGCACGAGAGGCATCAAGAGGACGGAGGCATCCACCGTCTTGGAGCCCTTATACTGCACGAAGGCGCCGATCTCCTCGTCCCAGAACTCCTCCATAATGGAACGATAGATGGTGTCGCGCTCGGCCCGCCAGGCTTCCACCGGCCCCGCCAGGGAATATTTCACCGCCATGCGGGCCGCGCGGTCGAAAGCCACCCATGACATCAGCCGCGAAGACAGAAATTCCCGGCGCGGCCCACGCACCTCCCAGATGCCCTCGTCCGGCCGGTGCCAATTCTCCTTGAGCCAGTCGAGCATCTTGACGATTTCTCGCCAGGCTCGGACCGATGGCTGGCCGAGCGATTTTGCCGCCACATAGATCGTGTCCAGAAGCTCGCCATAAATGTCGAGCTGCAATTGCTCGTAGGCCGCGTTGCCGATCCTGACGGGCTGCGAGTTCTTCCAGCCTTCCAAATGGTCGAGCGAGACTTCTTCGAGATCGTGGCGCCCGTCCATGGCGTACATGATCTGCATCTCACCATCGTCGCGTCCCTCGGTCAGACCGAGAAGGAAGGTCGTAAACTGATGCGCTTCCTCGTAACGGCCGAGACGGGTGAAGGCGTAGACGGAAAATGCCGCGTCGCGGACCCAGCAATAGCGGTAATCCCAGTTGCGACTGTTTCCGGCCACCTCCGGCAGGCCAAAGGTCGCCGCCGCGGCAATCGAGCCGTGTTTCTGCGAGGAGAGGAGTTTCAGGACCAGCCCGGAGCGCACCACGACGTCGCGCCAGCGCGAGGGATAATGGCCGTTCGCCACCCAATCGTGCCAGAAATCGCTCGTTTCGATGAAACTCCTGGAAACGTAATCGGCATCGATCGGCGGGGCGTCGGCGCGTCCCGGACAGAGGACGACGAAGGCATGTTCGCCCTCCTTCAAGCGGAAACGTGCCTCTGCGGCCCCTTCCGATATGCCGAGCTGGACGTGACTGTAGAGAAAGAGATGCCTCTCCCCGTCTGAGAACTTGACCCCGTAGGGGATCGCCTCCGCGCTCGTCGTGCCGCGCGCGTAATCGAAGCGTGGTGCGCAGGAGAGCGTGAAATCGACCTCGCCCTGAATCGCCTTCGCCCGCCGCACGATCCGCCCCGACCCGTCGAGCGGCATGAAGTCGGAAACCTCCGCAACGCTCTCCTCGCCCTGGAAGCGGGTGATCAGAATATTGGTGTCGGGCAGATAGAGTTGGCGCGAACGCAACCCGTCGCACGCTGCACTCAACTTGAAATGTCCGCCCTTCTCCCGGTCGAGAAGCGAAGCGAACACCGTGGGCGAATCGAAATTCGGATAGCAGAAAAAGTCGATCGTGCCGTCGAGCGCGACGAGCGCCGCCGTCTGCATGTCGCCAATGATGGCGTGATCTTCGATCGGCGTGAAGGTTTTGTCTGTCATGAGGGATGATATGTGAAGGACGAAGAGCCGGCTTACTAGCCTAGCGCTCGCCTTCCCACCGTCCAGGGCGGAAAGGCATTCTCCGACGGATACGCTGAAGACGGCCTTTCCGTGCAACCGAAAGGCGGTTGGCTTTCACCGGTGTCGCCATGTACTCCCCCGGCTCCTGGTGGTGAATCATGCAGCCCTTGAATCGTTTCCGTTCCCAACGCGAAGTCCCGGCCGATGTCCCCGGCAGTGGCAGGCTCTCGTGGCCAGGCCACGCCGGCGCGACCGTCGTCTTGGCCTTGCCGTTGATCGGCACCCAGCTCGCGCAGGTGACGATGAACGTCACCGACACGGTCATGGTCGGCTGGCTGGGCGCGCGCGAGCTGGCCGCGGCGGTGCTCGCCACCCAGGCCTTCTTTCTGTGCTTCATGTTCGGCGTCGGTTTCGCCCAGGCCGCGCTGCCGCTGGCCGCCAATGCCGAGGGCCGCAACGACGTGCGCGGCGTGCGCCGCTCGGTCCGGATGAGCCTCTGGGTTCTTTGGCTCTACGGCGCAGCGATGATGTTCCCGCTGTGGGAGATCGAGGCGATCCTCGTCGCCTTCGGTCAGGAGCCGGATCTGGCCGCGATGGCGGCCGATTACATGCATGTGGCGCAGTGGTCGATGTTTCCTGCCCTCCTGATCATGGGCCTGCGCTCCTATCTGACGGTCGTGGGCCGCGCCTATCTGGTGCTCGCCGTCATCATCGTCGGAGCACTCGCCAACGCGCTTTTGAACTACGTGCTGATCTTCGGCCATCTCGGCGCCCCCGCCCTTGGCCTGGTGGGCGCGGCGATCGCAACTTTGGTGTCCAATCTTCTGATGGCGGGCCTGCTTGCGGCCTATACGGCGCGGGCGACAGGGTTGCGCCGCTATGAACTCTATGTCCGGTTCTGGCGCCCCGACTGGTACGGCTTTCGCGAGATCGTGCGGCTGGGCTGGCCGATCGGCGCCACGATCATCGCCGAAGTCGGACTGTTCGCCGCCGCCTCGGTGATGATCGGCTGGCTCGGCGCCGTGCCGCTGGCCGCCCACGGGATTGCCCTGCAGATCTCCTCGATCACCTTCATGATTCCCCTTGGGCTGGCGAGTGCGGCCACCGTCCGCGTTGGCCTGGCGGCCGGGCGCGGCGACCGGATCGGGCTCGGTCGGGCCGGTACGGTCGCTCTGGTGATGGGTGCGGCGATCGCGGTCGGCGCCGCGACCACCTTCCGCTTGCTGCCGGAGGAGCTGATCGGGCTCTATCTCGACCCCGCCAACGTCAATGCCGACGAAGTTCTCGCCTATGCGGTGCCGCTGCTCCTGGTAGCCGGTGTGTTCCAGATCGTCGATTCGCTGCAGGCGGTGGCTGCTGGCATCCTGCGCGGCCTCAAGGACACGCGGGTGCCGATGATCATCGCGATCGTCAGCTATTGGGTGATCGGCACGCCGACCGCCTATGTCCTCGGCTTCGTCCTGAACTGGGGTGGTGTCGGGGTCTGGTGGGGTCTGGCTGCGGGCCTTGCGGCCGCGGCCGTGCTTCTGACGACGCGCTATCTGCGCCGCGAACGCCACGGTCTCGTCCGCTTCGAGCCGGTGTGACGGGGCAAACGGCAAAGCTGTTCGTGATGCCATCCCCCTCGTCCGAAGCCGATTGAAGTTCCAGGACGGCCGACAAAAAAAAAAAGCGGCCGCTCGAAAGCGGCCGCAGCAGCCTCATCCACGTAAACCGATCAAGGCCGCCGGGACATCCGGACGGCCCCGAAAAGTCTCAGCTCGCCCGCATCTGATCGACGTGTTCCACGACGCCCTTGATCTCGTCGAGGATCGCCGGATCGTCGATCGTCGCCGGCATGCGGAAATCCTCGTGATCGACGATATGGCGCATCGTGGCACGCAGGATCTTGCCCGAACGCGTCTTCGGCAGGCGATGCACGACATGCACCGTCTTGAAGGCGGCCACCGGTCCGATCTCCTCGCGCACCAGGCGGATGCACTCTTTCTGGATCTCCATCGGGTCGCGGTCGCGTCCCGCCTTCAGGACGACGAAGCCCATCGGCATCTGGCCCTTGAGCGCATCGGCGGCACCGATGACGGCGCATTCGGCGACGTCCGGATGGTTGGAGAGCACCTCCTCCATCGCGCCCGTCGACAGGCGATGGCCGGCGACATTGATGATGTCGTCGGTGCGCGACATGACGTAGACATAGCCTTCGTCGTCGAGCATGCCGGCATCGGCCGTCTTGTAATAGCCCGGGAACTCCAGGAGATAGTTCTCCTTGAAGCGCTCATCGGCGTTCCACAAGGTGGGCAGGCACGCCGGCGGCAGCGGCAGTCTGACGACGATGTTGCCGAGCGTGTTCGCGCCGACCGGATGGCCGGCATCGTCGAGGATCTCGATCTTGTAGCCCGGCATGGCGACCGTCGGCGAGCCGTACTTGACCGGCAACAGGCCGAGGCCGGCGGGATTGGCGGCGATCGCCCAGGCCGTTTCCGTCTGCCACCAATGGTCGATCACCGGCACGCCGAGCTGGTCCTGCGCCCAGCGGATCGTATCGGGATCGGCGCGCTCGCCCGCCAGAAACAGCGTGCGCATCTGGCTGAGATCGTAGCGGCCGACATGCTCGCCCTGCGGATCTTCCTTCTTGATCGCGCGAAAGGCCGTCGGTGCCGTGAAGAGCGCGGACACCTTGTGCTCCTCGATGACGCGCCAGAAGACGCCGGCATCGGGTGTGCCGACCGGCTTGCCCTCGAAGACGATCGTCGTGCAGCCGTGCAGAAGCGGCGCGTAGACGATGTAGGAATGGCCGACGACCCAGCCGACATCGGAGGCGGCCCAGAAGACCTCGCCCGGATCGATGTCGTAGATCGCCTTCATCGACCATTTGAGCGCCACCATGTGCCCGCCATTGTCGCGCACGACGCCCTTGGGCCGTCCGGTCGTCCCGGAGGTGTAGAGGATGTAGAGCGGATCGGTCGCCGCGACCGGCACCGGCGGCACCTTCGTGCCGGCATTCTTGGCCGCCTCGACGAGCTCCAGATAATCGTAGTCGCGCCCTTCGGTCAGCTCGCAGGGCCCCTGCTCGCGCTGCACGACCAGGCAGAACTCCGGCTGGTGGCGGGCGATGTCGAGCGCATGGTCGAGAAGCGGCTTGTACTTCACCACCCGGTTCGGCTCGATGCCGCAGGAGGCGGAGATGATCGCCTTCGGCTCGCAATCGTTGACGCGGGTCGCGAGCTCGTTTGCCGCGAACCCGCCGAAGACCACCGAATGCACGGCGCCGAGCCTGGCGCAGGCGAGCATGGCGAAAAGCGCCTCCGGCACCATCGGCATATAGACGATGACGCGGTCGCCCTTTTCGACGCCCTTCTCGCGCAGCACGGCGGCCAGAGCTTCCACCTCGGAGAGGAGCTCCTGATAGGTGATCGTACGCTTCGCACCGGTGATCGGGCTGTCGTAGATGATCGCCGGCTGGCCGGGACGGCCCCGCTCCACATGCCGGTCGACGCAATTGTAACAGGTGTTGGTTTCGGCACCGGCAAACCAGCGCCCATACATGCCCATCTCGGGATCGAAGATCTTCTCGGCTGGCTTCGACCAGTCGATCTCCTCTCCGGCTTTGGCCCAGAAGGCTTCCGGATCCTCTTCCCAGGACTTGTAAACCTCGTGATATCGGCTCGTCATATGTGTTTCCTCCCCGTCAAGTGGTACATTCCGCAGGCCCGGCCGACAATCACCTCCTGGTAGCTCCGGCCTTGCTGCACCTTCGCTTCCGATTGCCCTTCGCTCAGCGAACGACAAAGACGGAAATATCGCTGTGCGTCGCGAGATAGCCGGCACGCGAGGAGAAAACGTGCTCGGCGAAACCGGGCACATGCGAAGCCATGACGACGAGATCGGCGCCCGTCGCATGAACCTGCTCGCTCAACGTCTGGTCTAGATCTCGCGTCGGATCGTGGCTTGTCACCGCCTTGGCTTCAAATGTAACGCCGTGCTTATCGCTCTGCCGGGCTGCGAATTCACTAAGTCTTTCGGCGAACTCTGCCGGATTATGTGAAAGAGAGCCGGGAAGGGCAGACGAGACACCCACCAGGACCAGGCGCGAGCCGTATTGTTTGGCAAAACCCGCGGCCGCCTCCAGGGCTCGATCGAGCTTGTCGGCATGGGCAAGATCCGCAGGCACGAGAATGGTTCGAAACATTTTAAGCCTCCCTGGTCGTGCTGTCCCTAAGCCTAGGTCATGTGGGCCGGAAGGAAACGCATCGAGCCGCTGGCTCGACGATACGCCGTCACGTGCGCACCGGCGCGGCATCCTGTCTCGCCCCCGCATCTCTCCCGCCGGCAATTCCTCGGGCCGCACCGCCGCAAGCTTCTTTGGAGGATATCGAAACCTCGCCATCAGGTTTCGTTTGCCGAGGCCTGAGGCTCTCCCTATATCTCGCCTTCGCGCGGCTGCCCGGTTCGACAGGAGTCACATTCCCCGGGGCCTTATCGATCTCGAAGGGAGCTGTCCCTGGTCTCGCCCGTGGGCTTGACCAAAACGGCGCCCACCTACTTTGTAGGTTTCCCGGGATCGTACACTCCACCGGCCATGGCGGCCGCGCTCTCAACCCCCTTCCTCATCGATTTTCTCATGGACGTCTCCTCAGCCAAGGCCAAGCTTCGCACGCAGGCATTGCTGCGGCGCGCAGCCCTCGGCGAGAGCGAGCGGCGCCTGCGCTCCGCCCACGCTGTCCGCCACATCGAAAAGCTCTTGCGCCCCGGAGAGACGGTGGCGCTTTTCTGGCCGATCCGCGACGAGATCGATCCGCGCCCGCTCCTGCCGCTGATCGCGGCCCAGGACGGCACAGCGGCGTTGCCGGCAATCGTCGAGCAGCGTCTCGTCTTCCGCCATTTTCGCGATGAGGAAAGCCTCGAGGCCGGCACGTTCGGCACCCGTCACCCCTCGCCCCATCACGGTGAAGCGACGCCCGATCTGATCGTTGCGCCGCTCGCAGCCTTCGATCGCGCCGGCGGGCGGATCGGCTATGGCCGCGGCTATTATGACACGGCCGTGGCCGAACTGCGGGAGCGCGGTCACGCACCGCGTCTTGTGGGGCTCGCCTTCTCGTGTCAGGAGGTCGATATTGTTCCCATGGAAGATCACGATATCCCCCTGCCCCTCATCGCCACCGAAGACGAGCTCATCGACACCACCGCCAAGCCCACGGAGGCCCTGTGAGGATCCTGTTTCTCGGTGACGTCGTCGGCCGGTCCGGCCGCAAGGCGGTCCGACATCACCTCCCCTCCATGGTCGACCGCTGGAAGCTCGATTTCGTCGTCGTGAACGGCGAGAACGCCGCTGGCGGCTTCGGCATCACCGAAAAGATCTTTCAGGAGCTTCTCGACGCCGGCGCCGATTGCATCACCACCGGCAACCACGCCTTCGATCAGAAGGAGGCGCTCGTCTTTGCCGAACGGCAGGAGCGGTTTCTGCGTCCGCTCAATTATCCGCCGCAGACGCCGGGCCGCGGCGCCAACATTTATACGGCCCGTTCCGGCGCGCGCGTCCTCGTCATCAACGTCATGGGGCAGCTCTTCATGACCGCGCTCGATGACCCGATCGCCGCCGTGGAGCGCGAAATCGCGGCGATGCCGCTCGGCCGCGACTGCGACGCCATCATCGTCGATTTCCACGCCGAAGCGACGAGCGAAAAGCAGGTCATGGCGGCTTTCCTCGACGGCCGGGCGAGCCTCGTCGTCGGCACGCACACGCATGTGCCGACCGCCGATTACCGCATTCAGCCGGGCGGCACGGCCATGATGACCGACATCGGCATGTGCGGCGATTACGATTCCATCATCGGCATGCAGAAAGACGAACCTCTGCACCGCGCTGTCACGAAAATCTCTTCCGGCCGTCTCGGGCCTGCCATGGAAGAAGCGACCTTGTCGGGGATCGCCGTCGACGTCGATGATACGACAGGGCTGGCGAGGAAGGTCGCGGCCGTGAGGCTCGGGCCGCATCTGGAGCGATCCGTACCGACCTTCTGGACCGACGAAGACTGAGCCGAGGAAGACTGGGCCGAGGAAGACTGAGCCGACGAAGACGGGGCCGACCGCTCGCCGCCCCCGGACCGGTCGTCGAGAGAAAGGCGCGTGAAATGGTCGACCTGCCTTTGCACGGGCGCTGCTTTTGCGGCGCCATTCGCTTTGAGGCGAAAAGCGAACCCCTTCAGGTCTCCTGGTGCCATTGCCGCGATTGCCGGCGTCAGACGGGCGCGCCGGCCGTCGTCTGGGCCGGATTTCCGAGCGATCTCGTCGTCTGGCATGGCACACCGAAAGACCGGCAATCCTCTCCGGGCGTCACCCGCTCCTTCTGTGCCGATTGCGGCACGCCCCTGACCTATAGGGATTCCCGCCTGCCCGGCGAGATCTACATCCATGCCGGGCTTTTCGACGAGGCCGACCGCCTCTCGCCGGACCGCCACGCTTATGTGACGGCCAAACTCTTCTGGCTGCATCTCGACGACACTCTGGCGAAATACGACGACGACACCCGCCACCGCCAGGACGCGCCCCACCCCTGAGGCCGCATCCGCGGCCATTTCCTGGCTGAGATGAGCCACCGTCGCGCCGGCCATGTGCGATCGTCACGCCGGCACAAGCGTTTTGCGGCTATGATGTGCGGATCAGATTCGGGAACCCCCGAAGAGACGCCAGGGCCCGTCGTGCCGATCTACACAGTCACTCACCTCACGACCTATCGCTACCAGAAGCGGGTCGGCTTCGGGGAGCATCGCATGATGTTCCTCCCGCGCGAGGGGCACGACCAGCATCTCCTCTCCTCCACGCTCACCATCACGCCGGAGCCGGTCAGCCTGCGCTGGCACGACGATGCGCTCGGCAACCGCGTCGGCGTCGCGCGCTTCACAGGCGGCAGCACTTCC
This sequence comes from Afifella sp. YEN Y35, assembly GCF_047553465.1. Taxonomy (NCBI): domain Bacteria; kingdom Pseudomonadati; phylum Pseudomonadota; class Alphaproteobacteria; order Hyphomicrobiales; family Afifellaceae; genus Afifella; species Afifella sp. YEN Y35. The sequence goes on along the minus strand of NZ_CP180203.1, from coordinate 3,987,081 downwards.
GTCCTCGCCACGTCGCTCGTCTTCGAAAGCGTCATCCGCGTGGCGCATTTCCGGGCGCATCCCGCCGGCATCAATCTGGACGAGGAGGCGCGCTTCCTGCCGGTTTCGCTCAGCGACGCGGACAAGGAGGATCTGCGCCCCTTCCTTGTCCGCCGCTATCCCGACCCCGACGGCACATTGTTGCGCTGGGCGGAGGGCTTCCTCGACCCGTCGGAGCCGCTTCCGACCTTCGAGCTTCTGACCGCGATGATCCACGCGATCCGGCACGACCATGCCTATATTCGGCGCGACCACGGCATCCAGGATCCCGCCGAAACGCTCACGCTGCGCAGCGGCACCTGTCGCGATTTCACCGAATTGATGATCGAGGCTCTGCGCGCTCTCGGCCTGCCGGCGCGTTTCGTCTCCGGCTACCTCTATGTGCCGGCCCGCGACAGCCACGACATCCACGGCGGCGGCGCCACCCATGCCTGGGTGCAGGTCTATCTCCCGGGGGCCGGCTGGGTCGACATCGACCCGACCAATGCCATCCTCGGCAATGAAGGCCTGATCCGCGTCGCCGTCGCCCGCGACCCGAGCGAGGCCCTGCCCCTGTCGGGCTCCTATCTCGGCATGCCGGACGACGATCTAGGCATGGAGGTGATGGTCAAGGTCGTGCGCGAGGAGTGAAACGCGAAATTTGCCTAAAATTCCACCTGCTGCGACGGGAACCGCGTGACCTTCCAACCACTTGAGAAGAAATGAAGATCAGAGCCGGTTTCGACATCGAATATGAGTGTGTGCAGCCGACGCCCATGCTGCTCGTCCTGTCGGTGCATCCCTCGCGGCTCCGCGATCTTGAGACCCCGCACCACATCACCTTCGACCCGGAAATCCCTTCGCGCGATTACCGTGACGATTTCGGCAACATCTGCACCCGCATCGTGGCCCCGGCCGGGCTTTTGCGCATGTCGACGCAATTCACCATCCGCGACGATGGCCTGCCCGACGAGGTCGCGCCCGACGCCCGCCAGACGCCGGTCGACGAGCTTCCCGACGACGTGCTCCTCTTCCTTCTCGGCAGTCGCTACTGCGAGACGGACCGGCTGACCGATCTCGCCTGGTCGCTCTTCGGGCATGTGGCGCCCGGCTGGCAGATGGTCCAAGCCATCTGCGACTATGCCCACGAGCGCATCACCTTCGATTATCTGAAGGCCGATCCGATGCGCAGCGCCGTGAACGGCAATTACGAACAGACGGGTGTCTGCCGCGATTTCGCCCATCTCGCCGTCGCCCTGTGCCGCTGCATGAACATTCCCGCCCGCTATTGCACGGGCTATCTCGGTGATATCGGCGTGCCGGAAGATCCGAACCCGATGGATTTCAGTGCCTGGTTCGAGGCCTATCTCGATGGTCGCTGGTACACGTTCGATGCCCGCCACAACCATCCGCGCATCGGCCGCATCCTGATGGCGCGCGGACGCGATGCGACCGACGTCGCGATCTCCACGAGTTTCGGCGCCTCGCGTCTCGCCGGCTTCAAGGTGATCACCGAGCAAGTCGTCGAAGAGGCCGCCACCTGAAATCCACGCCGGCCGGTCATGCAATCCAGCCTCCCGCTTTGAAGAACCCCGATCGGGCCTTATGTGCACCGCAACGGAAACAACGGGAGTTCCCCCATGCTCGACACACCAGCGAAGACGAATCTGCCGACGAAACGCTTCGGCCACACCGATATGCACATGCAGTCGGGTCTCTTGAGCGGTCGCTTCAGCGTCGAGCGCGCGCGGGCCCTGCCGGCGGACGACTGGCGCTCCAGAAACCCCGACTACACCGGCGAAAAACTCGAAAAGAACCTGGCGCTTGCCGAGAGCCTGAAGCCGATCGCGGAAAAGCACGGCACCACGGTGCCCGCCGTCGCCGTTGCCTGGACGCTCGCCTGGCCGGGCGTCACCGGGGCCATCGTCGGCGCCCGCAATCCGGGTCAGGTCGATGGCTGGATCGATGCCGCGTCTCTCGAACTGACCAAAGACGATCTCGCTGACATCGCCAAGGCCATCGAAACGACAGGTGCCGGCACCGGCCCGGCCATGCCGCAGGCCTGAACGATGTCGTCCTCGAAAACGAAACTCCTCGGCCTGCCGGGGAGCCTTCGCCGCGAGAGCTATTCCCGCGCCGTTCTGCAGGGCCTGGCGGCGGACAATGATGGCACGGTCGAACTTCAGATCGGCCATGTCGATCTGCCGCTCTACAATGCCGATCTCGATGGCGATGACGCGCCGGAGGCGGTGCGCGAATTCCGTCAGGCGGTCGCGGCAAGCGATGGCCTCGTCATCGCCACGCCGGAATACAATCACGGCATTCCGGGCGTCTTGAAGAATGCGCTGGATTGGGCCTCCCGCCCGCGCGGCTCGTCCTCTCTCATGGGCAAGCCGGTTCTGGTCGTCTCTGCCTCACCCGCCTTCACGGGCGGTGTCAGGGCGCAGGCACAGCTCAACGAGACGCTCCACGCCGCCGAATGCCGGCTCGTCGGCGGGCCGCAGATCGTCATCGGCAATGTCGGTGACAAGGTGCGGGACGGCCGTCTCGTCGACCCCGCCATCCTCGATTTCGCCCGCGATGGCCTGAAGCGCCTGCAAGCCATGATTGCAGGCTGACACCCGCACAGAGGGGGCGCCTGAAGGCGCTCCCTCGAAACCTCTCTGCCGCCCTCTCTGCCGCGGCCTCCCGCCTCGCTTGCGCCTTGAAATAATTGCCTTTATCTGCCCCGAGCGCGGGCTGGCGGATGAGGACCATGAGCGAGCTGCAGATCCGGGATCAAAAGGAGGCGGACCGCCCGGCCGTCAAGGAACTGGTTCGCCGAGCCTTCCTGCAAAATCCGCACTCCGATGGCACCGAAGCCTTTCTCATCGAAGCTCTATGGACGCGCGGCACGGCGACGATCGCGCTCGTCGCGGAAGCCGATGGCCGCATCATCGGCCAGGCCGCCTTCTCGCCCGTGACCCTTGTCGGCGACGACGGTCAGGCAAGAACGGGCTGGCACGGGCTCGGCCCGATCGCCGTCCTCCCGGAAGTGCAGAGAAAGGGCGTCGGGTCGGTGCTCATGGAAGTGGGCCTGACGAAGCTCCGTGCGCTCGGCAGCGAGGGCTGCGTGCTCGTCGGCGATCCCGCCTATTACGAACGCTTCGGCTTTGAGACGTTTGCAGAGCTCAAAATGCCGGGCGTGCCGCCGGAAAACCTGCTCGCCCTCCCCTTCACCGACACCCTGCCGGCCGGCGAGATCATCTTCGACGAGGCCTTCCAGGCGACCTCGTAGGACGCTCGGGCTACGCCCGCTCGGCGCCGATCATCGCCTCCTGCAGCAACTGCGCGCTGTAAGGCTTGCGCACTTTGTGCGTGACGTCGAAAGGCGCGGGCAGTGCCGCCTGCTCGCCGTAGCCGGTCGCGAATGCAAAGGGTACACCCATCTCCGCCAGCCGCTCGGCGATTTCGAGGCTCGTCTCCGCGCCGAGATTGACGTCGAGAAGCGCGAAATCCGGCGCTTGACGCTCGATCTCCTTCAAAGCATCGCTCACGCCGCTCGCGGTGCGGACATTTCCGACACCGAGCGACAGAAGCATCTGCTCGGTGTCGAGCGCGATGATCATATTGTCTTCGACGACGAGAACATCCGCCGGAAGAGCGATCTCCTGCTCGTCGGCCCTGACGGCCTCTTTCACTGTGTCCACGACGATCTCGCTGCGTTGGAAATGTTTGGGCGGAATGACGAAGCGCGCCTTGAGCCCCGTCAGTTCGTAATCGACTTTCGCCTCGCCGCCGAGGTCGTGCACGATCGACTGCTCGATCACCGTGGAGCCGAAGCCGTAGCGTCTCGGCGGCTTGACCGGTGGGCCGCCGCGCTCGCCCCAATCGATGACGAGCCGGCCGAACGTATCGAAATCGGTCATGATGTCGATCTGGCCGCGGCTGTCCGACAGCGCGCCATATTTCGCCGAATTGGTGATGAGCTCGTGGATGACGAGAGCGACGGTCGTAAACGCCTCCGGCTGCACGAGCACGTCGGAGCCGGTCAGCACGACCCGGTCGGCCTTGCCGCCGAGATAGGCGCCCGCCTCCGTCGTCACCAGATTTCGGAATGAAGCCGGGCTCCAATCGTCCGAGGTGATCTGGTCATGCGCACGCGCCAAAGCCTGGATGCGTCCACCGACGACTTCCGTAAAGGCTTCGATGCTGGTCGCGTCCTTGCTCTGGTTGATGACGCCGCGAATGAGGCTCAGGATATTGCGGACGCGATGGTTGAGTTCGGCGATGAGGAGCTTTTGCCGCTCCTGCGCGCGGCGGCGCTCCGCTTCCGTCAGATTGGACAATTGGAGGATGACTTCCAGAAGGCTGACGCGCAGGCCCTCGGCGATCCGCTCCTCCACCGGCGACCACGGCATCGACTGTCCGCTCACCGTCTCCTTCCACATCTCGAAGCTCTTGCGCGGCGTGAGCCGCGCCCCGAGCGGTCCGACGCTCACCGGTTTTTCCGGATTTCCCGCCCAATTGACGCTGCGCGTCACCTCCTTGCGGAAGAAGACGAGATAATCACCCGGCTGCCGAGACAGGGGCACGACGAGCATGCCGGCGGCACGATCTGAGAAGCGCCGTGCGGGTTCGTATTTCGCCCCGATCTCGTGCTCGGCGCACACCGCGTTCACGCCCCTGTCGCGCAGATACCCCGCGAGCCCGGCAAAGTCGTCTTCATTTGGGGTCAGGCCCCGCAACGTGGCGCGCCCCTCCACCCACAGGCCGATGCCGTCGCAGACGAGAAGGTCGGCGATCTCGTCGAGATGGTCGACGATGCTCTCAAACCGCGTCGCTTCGGTCGCCATCACGGCGACGAGCTGATTGTGCAGCTTGCTGGAGCGCTCCTCATATTCGGCTTCGGTCTGGCGCTCGCGGTTTTCCACCAGAAGCGAGAACATCTGACCGAAGAGTTCCGCCGCCGTCCGCCGCTCGAAAGTGACGTGATGCGGCGCGTAATGATGGCAGGCGAACAAGCCCCAAAGACGGCCTTCGCGCAGGATCGACACCGACATGGAGGCATCGACGCCCATATTCTGCAGATATTCGATATGAATGGGCGACACGCTGCGCAGAATGCTCATCGACAGATCGAGTGGCTCACCGTTGCGGTCGAGCGCCGGCTCGACGGGCGACGGCTCCGCCGAGATATCCGGGATGATCCGCAGCCAGTTCTTCTCGTAGAGAATGCGCGCCTGGCGCGGGATATCGGTCGAGGGATAGTGCAGCCCGAGAAACGAGCCGATGCCGGAGCGCGCCGATTCCGCGATCACCTCGCCCGACCCGTCATGATCGAAACGATAGATCATCACCCGATCGAAGCCGGTCAGAGCCTGCATTTCGCGCGCGGCGATGCGGTAGAAATTCCTGAGATCGTCCGTGCGCTGCAGTCGCGCCACCATGCCCCGCACCATGGCGGCTGCATTGGCGGCGGGCTCGGCCACGGAGCGTTCGCACTCCACGACCACCTCGTCGCCGGAGAGATGCACCGCCATGTCGCAGACGAGGCCAGCTTCCGTGACTGTCACGCCGAAGGCGCGCGCCACTGTCTCGCCCATCACCGCGCCCTGCAGATTGTTGCGGATCGTGTGCACGGCCTGCCCGAGAAAGACCTGGTCGATCGGCAGACCGACGAGCTCCTCGCCCTGACGTCCGAGCCACTCCGCCGCGTTGCGCGAGACGCGCGTCACCACCCAGCTCGAGCGCGACACGGCCACGAGGAATCCGAACGGCTGTACCGCCCCGAGAAGATGGATCGGCTCGCGATCGCAATTCGTCAGATCGACTTCGAATTGGGTCGGATCAGACATGGGCGAGCACTCGGTCGGCCTTTGCAACGCTCTCTGCTGCCGCATCGAAAAGCGCAAAGACGGCTTCGGCGCCCTTCACAGCCTCGTCCGGCGCGTCGTGCACGGCGGCCGATTCCTCCAGTCTTTCGACGAAGCTCGGCCACAATTTCCGGCCTTCGCCGTGACGAAGAAACCGTGAGGCCACCTTCATCCGCGGGCCCGCCTCGGCGAGGATGTCTCGTGTCAGGATCTTCGCGCCGAGCCGCGAGCCTTCCAGCACATAGACCGCCCCCAGCATGAAGGCTTCGCCGTGCATTTCAGGCGCAGAAACGGGTTGCGGGCGCTCCGCCCCAAGAATTTGGATGTCGTCGAGAAGCACCGCACTCCGCCGGCGTTCGTCCCAGTCTGGAAGCAGCGCCTCGATGCCGGCAATCTCCAGCGTCTCTTCGACGGGGAGGATCGCGGCCGCATTCGCGCGCAGAAACGAAGCATACCCCGTCTCGCCTTGAACGAGCATCGGATTGAGACGCGCTTCGACCTCGGCATGAAGCTCGGCCGTAGCGGCGTGCAGAAGAGCGCGGACAGACCTCAATGAAAGAATTTCCTAACGAACAGTCGGGTGCAACCGCATCACGTGCCACTGGCTGTTACGCCCAGATGCGGTGAGCGGAGCGAATCTGACGCACGAATTCGGCCAGCTCTGGGCCGCTAGCAAGCACGAACTCCGCCCCGCTGTCTGTTCACTTGTGAACACAAGGCAGGGCAAGGATACCTATTTACCCGCAAAGGGCTCGAAAAACCGGCCTTTTGCGGGGTTTACTCATCCTCACGGGCGTCCTGCGGGGGTGACAGCGCTCTGCAAAGAGGCAACAAGCTCGCCTCCAGATGCGACGGAGTGCGGCACAATCGCCACACATCATGGGTTGCGCTGTGTTCACTACCGCACATAAAACCGGGAAACTGAGACACGCGCGGGACGAGCGCCAATGTTACACGATCCGGCCCGGGAGACTTTGGCGGAGACGCGCCCCCTCAACAATCTCCTGAAGGTGCTGAAGGACGAAGATTACGCCCTTCTTGCTCCCCATTTCCAGCTGCTGCACCGCCACAGCGACCATGTCATGTACAATCCGGGCGATAACGTCGACATCGTCTACTTTCCGTGCGGACCGGCGCTCGCCTCGTTTCTCGTCGCCAACGAGGACGGCGAAGACACCGAGACCATTCTGATCGGCCGCGAAGGCGCCGTCGGCGGCATCGTCAGCGCCGGCCGTCTCCCCGCATTCTCCCGCATCATCGTCAAATTCGAAGGCCCGTTCGTCGCCCTGAAGCTCTCGGAGCTCGAGGCGGCGAAGCAGCAATCGCGGGCGGTGCGGCACCTCTTTGCGCGCTACGCCGATTGCCTGGTCGCACAGATGCTGCAATCGATCACCTGCAATGCCATTCATTCCGTCGACCAGCGGGCGGCGAAATGGATCGTCGCGACGATGGAGCGGACAGGCGACCACATCGTTCCGCTGACGCATGAGCAGCTCGCCCGCATGCTCGGCGTCGGTCGCTCCTATACGAGCCGCGTCATGCAGACCTTCAAGGCGGAAGGCATTCTGGAAACGCAGCGCGGCTCGCTGTTGGTGCGCGATCATTCCGCGCTCCATGCCCGCTCGTGCAAGTGCAACGATGCCGTCAAACATCATTTCGACGCTGTTCTCAAAGACGTCTATCCGGAGCCCGACCAGGAGGCCAATTGAGGGCTACGGCCGTGCGCCTTGGTCACCGCGCCGAAAACGGCGACGAGAGGCCGAACCCCGGCCAGTCGATCCATCGCCGGCCGCCGCTCGAAAGATCAGGCGATCAATTTAGCCGGCGTCCCTCCCGCCGATTGAGCCGCGCCTGCAAGCGGGCTATGGCCTCTTCTCTTCCTGCCGGGTGACCCAGAACCATGAAAAATTCGGAACGGCGCATCAGCCGCTTCATCTTGGCTGCAATCGTCGGCGGCTTTCTCGTGCTGCTTGCCGCAGGCGTCAGCTTTCTGGTCGTGCTGCGCCAGACCCAGGTCAGTGCGGAATGGGTGGTGCACACGCAGGAAGTCGCCGCAAGCCTTGCCGAGCTCGGGGCTGCGCTCGAACGCTCGGAAACGGCACGGCGCGGCTATCTTCTCTCGGCGGACGAGCGTTTTGCCAACGCCTTCGAAGAGCTCGCCGGCGAGATCGAGACCCGCATGGATGCGGTCGAAGCCCGTATCACCGACAATCCCGAACAGCAGAAGCGCCTCGAAGCCCTGCGCGAACTCGTCGCAACCCATCTCGCCTATGCGCGAGACACGCTTCAAAATCGCCGCCAGAGGGCAGGCGCCGCGGCCGGCACGACGACGTTCGATGACGACGACATCGCCGTCATTCGCCGGGCCCGCGCCGCAGCCGCCGAGATGCTGCAGGCGGAAGAAGCTCTCCTCGTCGAACGGCGCGCCCGCCAATTCCGCAACGTGCAGCTCTCTTATGTCGTGCTGGCGCTGTCGGGCATCGTTTTCATAGCCCTCGCGGGGGGCACGATCTGGGCGACCCGCCGCAACGTTCATGCCCTGACGACCGCCGGCGAGCGCTTGCAGCTCCTCAACGAAGATCTGGAATCGGCTGTCGGCGAGCGCACGGCGGAATTGCAGCGGGCGAACGACGAGATCCAGCGCTTCGCCTACATCGTCTCCCACGATCTGCGCTCGCCGCTCGTCAACGTCATGGGCTTCACCAGCGAGTTGGAGGTGGCAATCAAGCCCCTGACGGAGCTGATTGCAAAAGCCCGCGAAGAAGCGCCCGACCTCGTCACCGAAGAGGTGCGGCAGACGATCGAGGAGGATCTGCCCGAGGCCATCGGCTTCATCCGCTCGTCGACCCAGAAGATGGACCGTCTCATCAACGCCATCCTGCATCTGTCGCGCTCCGGGCGCCGGGTTCTCTCGCCCGAGAAGATCGACATGAACGGCCTGGTCTCCGGCATCGCCGACACGCTGCAGCACCGCCTGCAGGAGCTCGACGCCGAGATCCGCATCGAGCCGATACCGACATTGGTGACCGATCGCCTCGCCATCGAGCAGATCATCTCCAATCTCGTGGAAAACAGCGTCAAATACCTGAAGCCAGGGCGCCCCGGCCTCATCAAGGTGCGGGGCCGCCAGCAATCCGGGCGCATCATCATCGAGGTCCAGGACAACGGACGCGGCATCGATCCGAAGGATCACGAGCGCATCTTCGACCTCTTCCGCCGTTCCGGATCGCAGGATCAGCCGGGCGAAGGCATCGGCCTCGCACATGTCCGTGCTTTGGCCTACCGCCTGGGTGGAACGATCGAGTGCGATTCGAAGCTTGACGAAGGCGCAACCTTCCGTCTTTCAATGCCGCCAGAATTGCAGAAAGCGTAGGAACCCGTCGTGTCGAGCCATCAACCGGTCACCATCATCATGATCGAAGACGATGAGGGGCATGCGCGTCTCATCGAAAAAAACATCCGGCGCGCAGGCGTCAACAACCCGGTCCGCCATTTCGTCGAGGGAACGGCCGCGGTCGAATTCCTCTTCAACAGCCCCGAGGGCCCGACCCATAATGGCCCGGCACTGGTGCTTCTCGATCTCAACCTGCCCGACATGAGCGGCACCGACATCCTGATAAGGATGAAGGAGGAAACCAGTCCTCTCCGCCGCACGCCCGTCGTGGTTTTGACGACCACCGACGACAAGATGGAGATCGAGCGCTGCTACGATCTTGGCGCCAACGTCTATATCACCAAGCCCGTCGAGTACGAATCCTTCGCCCAGGCGATCCGTCAGCTCGGCCTGTTCATTTCGGTTATCCAGGTTCCCGAACCCGAAATCGAAGCCTGATTTACCCCTTGAAGACCGGATGAAATGCCCCGCATTCTCTATATCGACGACGACGAGGGGCTACGGCGCCTGACGCGCCGCGCGCTTGCCCGCCGAGGTTACGAACTCACCACCGCCGGAAGCGCTGACGAAGGTCTCGCCCTTCTTGAGAAAGACAGGTTCGATCTCGTCGCCATCGACCATTACATGCCCGGCAAGACGGGGCTCGACGCGCTTCCTCTCATCAACGCGCTGCCCTCGCCTCCTCCGGTCGTCTATGTGACCGGCTCGGAGGAGAGCTCCATCGCGGTGGCGGCTCTCAAGGCCGGCGCCCAAGACTACGTCGTGAAGACCGTCGGCGAGGAATTCTTCGACCTTCTCGCCTCCTCCTTCGCGACGACGCTTGAACATCAGCGTCTGATCGCGGCCCAGCATGAGGCGGAGCACGCACTCAAAGCCTCCAATGAGCGCCTCTCAGCGCTTCTGCGCGAGGCCAACCACCGCGTCGCCAATTCGCTCCAGATCGTCTCTTCCTTCATCCAGATGCAGGCCAACGCCGTCGAGGCGGAAGAAGCGAAGATCGCGCTCAAGGACACCCAGCAGCGCGTCTATGCGATCGGCCAGGTGCATCGCCGGCTCTACACCTCGCAGGACATCAACAGCGTCGACATGGGCGATTATCTGAGCGCGCTCACCGCCGGCCTGGAAGAGACCTGGTCGAGCGAGACCGCGGCGCGGCGCGTCCATCTCACCACCGACGGGCTGCGCCTCACCACCGATCAGGCCGTCTCGCTGGGCGTCGTCGTCAACGAGCTCGTCTCCAATGCGTGCAAATACGCCTACGGAGAGGAAGAGGACGGCGACATCCGCGTCGATCTCACGACCCTGCCGGGCGGCTTCCGCCTCAGCGTCGAGGACGACGGCAAAGGCTTCAACGGCACAGCAACCCCCACCGGCACGGGTCTCGGCACCAAGCTCGTCACCGCCATGGCGAGGAGCCTGAATGCCGAGATGTCTTATGAAGGCGGGCCACCGACCCGCATTCTGCTGGTCAAAACGGCGTAGCGCCGGAGAGCGCCCCGCCCACGGTTTCCTTCACCGCCCGCGGTTTTCACCGATTATCGAGCTGTGCCCGCACGCTGCGGCGGCCCCGTTCAGAAATCTGATAGGGCGCGCCGCCGCGCGATTCGATCAGCCCCTTCGACAGAAGCCGGGAAAAGACCGGCAATGTGCAATCGGAGAGCACGAAACCGTCGCGGGTAAAACAGGTGACGTGGGTGATCTTGCGACCACCGCTTCGTTCATGACGAATGCGTCCGCCCTGAGCGAGCGCGTGCAACACGCGCTGCTCGAACTTCGAGATATTCATGGAAAATGCCTGGATCGGAGAAAGCACGGGGCAGAGCGCGCACGCCGCCCTCAGGCCGCGCCCGTTCGTTCTGCCGCTTCGCGTCTCCACCTGGATAAACGTCCAGGGGAGCCTCAGAGGGCTCTGACAATCTCCAGCATCAAGGCTCCATCGCGCGGCAAAACCCCGCGCGTTGCCTCAGCACCTACTCACAGGCATCAATTGCGGCAAGTGACCGCTATGCCGCAGGCCCAAAATGCGGCGCGGCGACAGTCGATCGTCTCCTTCCCCACCTAGACGCCTTCGCCACTCCCCATTATATCCTCCGTTCCCCAGAGACATTCACGACAAGACGCAGGTAAAACCGCAATGGCGGGCCATTCACAGTTCAAGAACATCATGCACCGCAAGGGCCGCCAGGATGCGGCCCGCTCCAAGCTGTTCTCCAAATTGTCGAAGGAGATCACCGTCGCCGCCAAGGTCGGCGATCCCGATCCGAATTCGAATCCGCGCCTGCGCCTGGCCGTGCAGAATGCCAAGGCGCAGTCGATGCCGAAGGACAACATCGAGCGTGCGATCCAGAAGGCGACCGGCGGCGACGGCGACAATTACGAAGAGATCCGTTACGAGGGCTATGGCCCGGGCGGCGTCGCCTTCATCGTCGAGGCGATGACCGACAACCGCAACCGCACGGCCGGCGCGGTGCGCTCCTATTTCGCCAAGAACGGCGGCTCGCTCGGTGAAACCGGCTCCGTCGCCTTCATGTTCGAGCGTGTCGGCGAGATCTATTACCCGGCCTCCGCCGGCGACCCGGAGAAGGTGCTCGAAGCCGCGATCGAAGCTGGCGCGAGCGACGTCGAAAGCGACGAGGAAGGCCACACCATCCTCACAGAGTTCGAGGATCTGGGCGACGTCTCCTCCGCGCTTGGCGAAACGCTCGGCGATGCGGAATCCGTGCGCGCCATCTGGAAGCCGCAGACCCTGACGCCGGTCGACGAAGAAAAGGCCGGCACGCTGATGAAGCTCATCGCCACGCTCGAAGACGACGACGACGTGCAGAACGTCTATGCGAACTTCGACGTCGATGCAGATGTCATGGAGCGGCTCTCCGCCGCCTGAGCATCTGAGAAACGCGGCTTCGGAAAGACCGCGCCAAAACCGGCAGCCGGCGTCCGGCCGGCTGCATTGCACGCTTACCGCAGCACCCCGTCGAAGGCGGGCGAAGCCATGATGGCGGCGGCGACGATGAGGCCGAGCGCCACCCTCCGGAACACTTTTTCGGAGGCAAAGCCGAACATCTTCTGTCCGAGAATGAGCGCGACGAAATAGACGGGCGCGGCGACCGCCGCACGGATCAGCGCGTCTTCGCTGAAGATGCCGTTCGCCCAGAACGACAGACCGGTGATGACCGTCGACAGCGCGAAGAAGACGATGAGATTGGCACGGATTTCCGCCGCCGCCTCGTGCCCGCTCATCCAATAGACGACGACCGGCGGCCCGGAGAGCTGCGTCGCACCGCCGAGAACCCCCGACAACATGCCGACGCCGAAAGCGGAGGCGGGGCGCCGTGGCCCGGTGAAGCGCAGGCCGGAGCCGAGCAGGACGACGAGCGCGAGAACCACCGCCGACATGCCCCAGCGCAAGACGAGCGGATCCGCGGTCGCAAGGAGATAGGCGCCGAAGGGCGCGCACAGCGCCACACCGCCTGCCGCCGGCAGGACGGAGCGGTAATTGCACACACGCAAAGCCGGAATGAGGATGGGCAGCGTCGGCAGGGAATCGATCGCCCACAAGATGATGACCGCGGCGCGAGGTCCGATCAGAGATCCTGCAAAGGGGACGAAGACGAGGCCGGCGCCGAACCCGGCAAAGCCTCTGACGGTGCCGGCAACGAGCACCACCAGGGTCAAAGAAAGGGTGGCGGGATCACCCGCCACCGTCAGAAACTTCTCCACAAGCCCTCCCGAAAACTCAGCTGCTCACAACTGAGCTCACGCGAGATCAGGTGACGTCGCTCGACTTCAAATTCTTGAGCTTGGCGAAAACCGAATCCGGATCGATGTCGGGCTCGCGCTCGTGTCCGGTATCGCTTTCGGAAGGCTGCGGACGGCGCGTCGTCTCTTCCGCGGACAGAAGGCGTGCGCCCTCTTCTTCCACGGCCGGGGCGTTCTTCGCCGCTTTGCGGACTTCGAGGTCGAGTTCGAGCTGCGAGCACAGGCCGAGCGTGACGGGATCGGCCGGCTGCAGGTTCGCCGAGTTCCAATGCGTGCGCTCGCGGATCGCCTCGATCGTCGGCTTCGTCGTGCCGACGAGACGGATGATCTGCGAATCCTTCAGTTCCGGATGGTTGCGCACCAGCCACAAAATGGCGTTCGGCCGGTCCTGCCGCTTGGAAACGGGCGTATAGCGCGGTCCGCGCCGCTTCGTCTCCGGCACGCGCACTTTGGAGACCAGGATTTTCATCCGATAGGTCGGATCGCGCTCGGCCTTTTCGATCTCATCGCGCGCCAGCTGTCCGCCGATCACCGGATCGATCCCTTTGATACCCTGGGCGGCGTCACCATCGGCGATCGCTTTGACTTCGAGAGGGTGCAGCCGGCAGAAATGTGCGATCTGCTCGAAGGTGAGCGAAGTATTGTCGACCAGCCATACGGCGGTCGCTTTCGGCATCAGAGGCGTTGACGCCATGGCATGATCCTCCTGTGTTCTCTGCCGGAGGGTCTCCGGCAGAGCGTGATTCACGTCGGTGGACGGGAAGTTGCCCGACATATACGGGCACCCGGCGAAGCACGCAATGCGCCGTTGCGATAAGCTTGAGGTCGCAAAGCTATGCGCGCGGATCGACTTTCAAGACGATCTTGCCGACATGTTCAGCATCAATCATCTGGTGCGCTTCCACGACATCGGCAAATGGCACCACCGCGTGAATGACCGGCGTGTAGCGTCCAGCCGCGATCGCCGGCCACACCGTTTCCTCCAGCATGCGCGCGAGTTCGGCCTTCGCGTCCACCGATTGCGGCCGCAAGGTCGAGCCCGTCAGGATGAGCCGTTTCTGCATGATCAGCGCGAGATCGAGCTCCACGCGCTGCCCTTTGAGAAACGCGATCTGCACGACCCGTCCGTCGACCGCCGCGGCCTGCAAATTGCGCTGCGTATAGCTGCCGCCGACCATGTCGAGGATGACGTCAGCGCCGTCGCCGCCGGTAAACTCACGCACCACCTCGACGAAATCTTCGCTGTTGTAATTGATCGCCCGGTCGGCACCGATGCGCCTCGCCGCCTCGCAGCGTTCATCCGACCCCGCCGTCACCAGCACATGGGCGTTGAAGGCCTTGGCGAGCTGGATCGCCGTCGTGCCGATGCCCGACGTGCCGCCATGAACGAGAAGCGTCTCGCCGGGCCTGAGCGAGCCGCGCTCGAAGACATTGTGCCAGACGGTAAAAGTCGTTTCCGGCAAGGCCGCGCCTTCGATGAGCGACAGGCCTTGCGGCAGCGGCAGAGCGTTCGTCTCCGCCACTGTCGCATATTCGGCGTAGCCGCCGCCAGGCAGAAGCGCCACCACCGCATCGCCGATGCTGAAGCGTTCCGCGCCCTCGCCTGCCGCCACCACATGACCGGAGATTTCGAGCCCCGGAATATCGGAGGCCCCCTTCGGCACGGGATAGCGGCCGAGCCGCTGCAGGACGTCCGGCCGGTTGATGCCCGCCGCTGCGACCTTGACGAGAAGCTCGCCTTCTCCCGGCTGCGGCACGGCGCGCTCTTCGACCGCCAGCACCTCCGGCCCACCCGGCTCGGTGATGGCAACGGCTTCCATCGTCTGCGGAATGTTCATGCATCCTCCCCACAATCTGCCATGAACCTAGCGCGTGGAAGTCGGATTTTGAATGGGTGAAGCATCGGCAATGAAACGCTGACAGCCAGCGGATGCAGCGTTATCCTTCGCGCCAAAGGCCGAAACCAGATGGGCGACGATGTTTGCAGACGACGACAGGCCGGTGAAAAAGCCGGTCCATACGGTGGGGGAAGACCTCTCGCTCCTTTCAGAACACGAGCTCGAAGAACGCATCGCGCTTTGCGAGGCCGAGATTGCGCGCATCCAACAGGAGCTGACGCGCAAGAAGGGCGGGCGCGCCGCGGCGGACGCGGTTTTCAAGCGCTGAGGGCCGATCGTTCAGCTTGTCGTTCCCCGCTTAACCGCGGATTAACCTTTCTAATTTCTAATGGCACCATCCAATCAGGTTTGGATCTGAGTGATCCTGTTCACTCTGTTTGACGCCTCCCTGTATCAGCCTAAGAGCCGCCCAGCGGCTCTTTTTTTAGGCCGCGTCGCAATCTTTACTATTTGATTACAATCCGTTTGAATTCGGCCTCGTCGGGGTGTCGAACTGGCTCCACGATCGAGAAGCCGGTGGAGAACCCGGCTCCCGCACTTGCCGAGGCGCGGCCCTCGGCTTTGAATAGCCAAAAGGGATCAAGTCCATGCGTCAAACGGGTAGCCGCGAAGAGCCACTGTCTTTCGGGCGCGCATATGCGCATTCGCAGACATTCAGCGAATTGTTCCAGGCGGGCATGCGGCTCGTCGAGGAGACGGCAGCCTATCTCGATGGGGACGGGCGGGCCGCCGCATCCGGGCTCAATCGTCCCGCGTCCATCGTCTATGCAACGGAATCCATGCGTCTCACCACGCGGCTGATGCAGCTCGCCTCCTGGCTCCTCCTGCATCGCGCGGTAAACGAAGGTGAGATGACGCTCGACCAGGCGGCGGAAGAAAAGCACAAGATCCGCCTCGATCAGGCGCTGACCGCCATGCGCGGTCCCGGCTGGGACGAGCTTCCAGAAGGGTTCAAGGCGCTGATCGACCGCTCCGTGTCCCTGCAGAAGCGGGTGCAGATGATCGACGCGGCGCTTTTCGACGATGGTCGTTCGACCCTGGAGGAAGCACCGAGCCCGGTGGCAAGCCAGCTTGCAGCCCTTCAGGACGCCTTCGAGAAACGTGTCGGCTGACGCCCGCACGGCAAAGCACGCTCGAGCCGCCCCGCGGAACGATGCCCCGCGAAACGACGCCCCTCGCCAGGGCGCAGTTTCGGCTCGCATATCGGCATTGCCGGCTCCCTTCGCCGACGCCGCCTACGAAGATGCCGCCGATAAAACTCGCGCTAGCAAAAAAGGCCGCCCCTTCGGAGCGGCCTTTTCGATTCTGACGTTCAACGAACGCAGGCGGCGTTTTGCGGCTGCCGCGCCTTGCCGCTCCCTAGGGAGCGGACCCTTTCGGAGCGGCCAACGCGACTTAGCCGAGGAAGCCGGCGTACTTGTTCTTGAAGCGCGACAGGCGACCGCCGCGGTCGATGAGGTGCTGGCCGCCGCCGGTCCAGGCCGGATGCGTCGAAGGATCGATATCGAGCTGCAGCGAGGCACCATCCTCGCCATAGGTCGAACGGGTCCAGTATTCCGTGCCGTCGGTCATCACGACCTTGACCGGATGATAATCCGGATGGATGTCTTTCTTCATGTCTCGTCTCGTCGGTTGGAGCGGCCCGCCAGCCTTCGGCGCTCTCGCCCAAGGCCCGTGCCCTTCGTCGCTGCGCCCATCGTCACGCCACGGCTTTCACCGCGCAGAAAGGCAATTGTCGTCGGCGATATACAGAAGCCGGCATGCGCTATCAAGTCCGTGCAGCAACCCTTGCACCACATGTCCAATCGTGCTCCCTGCAAAACCAAATGACCGATCGCTCTTCTAAAAGGCCCCGCAAGGCCGGCCGCTCGTCGTTGCGCCCTCTCAAGGCGCTTGTCCCCTATTTCGCCAGATATCGCGGACGTGTCGCAGCAACGCTTGCGGCGCTGATCCTTGCGACACTGGCAACGCTCGCGATCCCGATGGCGGTGAGGCGTGTCGTCGATTTCGGCTTCTCCGCCGACAACGTCGGCTTCATCGACAGTTACTTCACCATGCTGCTCGTGGTGGTGGCGGTCCTCGCCGGTGCGAGCGCCGCGCGCTTCTACCTCGTCACCACGCTCGGTGAGCGGATCGTCGCAGACCTGCGCGACGGCCTCTTCACGCGGATGATGCAGCTTTCGGCAGGCTTCTACGACACGGCGCGCTCCGGCGAGATTTTGTCGCGCCTCACCGCCGACACGACGCAGATCCGCGCCGCGATCAGCTTTGCCGCCTCCGTCGCGCTCAGAAACATCATGATGTTCCTCGGCTCGGTCGTGATGATGGTGGTGACGAGTCCGGGCCTGTCGGCGCTGGTGCTTGCTGCGATCCCCTTCATCGTCGTGCCGATCCTGTGGTTCGGGCGGCGCGTACGCCAGCGTTCGCGCTTCGCCCAGGATCGCCTGGCGGAGGCCTCCGCCTATGCCTCGGAAGCGATTTCGGGCGTCCGCACGGTCCAGGCCTTCAATCAGGAGACCCCGGCGCGGCGTTATTTCGGCGTGCGCATCGAGGATGCCTTTCAGGCCGCCCGCAGCGCCACGGCGGCGCGTGCGGCCCTCACCGCCTTTGCCATCTTCATCGTCTTTGCGAGCGTCGTCGTCGTCCTTTGGTGGGGCGCGCAGGCGGTCGTCGACGGCACCATGACGGGCGGTCGCCTCAGCCAGTTCGTGCTCTATTCGGTGTTTGCGGCCGCCGGCCTCGGTGAGATCGGCCAGGTCTGGGGCGAGATCAGCCAGGCCGCCGGCGCCACCGAGCGGATCGTCGAGCTTCTGGAGACGGAACCAGAAATCAAGAAGCCGCAAAATCCTGTGGCCCTGCCGACCCCGGCCCGCGGCGAGGTGCGCTTCGACGACGTCTCCTTCGCCTATCCCCAAGGCTCAGGCCCGGTTCTCCACAATGTCGCCTTCGACATCCGAGCCGGCGAACGGGTGGCGATCGTCGGACCTTCGGGCGCCGGCAAATCGACGGTCTTCGCGCTCCTCATGCGCTTTTACGACCCGCAGACGGGCTCGGTCATGGTCGATGGCGTCCCCATCACCAAGGCGGACCCGGAAGAGGTCCGCCGCCGCATCGCGCTCGTGCCGCAGGACGTGGCGATCTTTGCCGCGACCGCCCTCGACAACATCCGCTTCGGCAACGAGACGGCAAGCCGCGAGGACGTCGAGGCAGCCGCCAAAGCCGCCAACGCCGACGAATTCATCCGCGCGCTTCCGGAAGGCTACGACACCGTGCTCGGAGAGCGCGGCATCACCCTTTCGGGCGGCCAGAAGCAGCGCATCGCCATTGCCCGCGCGCTGTTGAAGGATGCGCCGATCCTTCTCCTCGACGAGGCGACGAGTTCGCTCGACGCGGAAAGCGAGGTCGCCGTCCAGGCCGCCCTCGAAACGCTGATGAAGGATCGCACCAGCCTCGTCATCGCCCACAGGCTCGCGACTGTGCGCAATGCCGACCGCATCCTGGTGATGGAGAACGGCGCGCTCGTCGAGGAAGGCACGCATCAGGCGCTCATTTCCAAGAGCGGCCTTTATGCGCGTCTGGCCGAGCTGCAGTTCAACGACGGTGGCCGCGAGCCGGAATCTGCGGCCGCAGAATAACCCGGCTCCGCCTTAAGCCGCTTCCGAGCCACGCATCAAAAAAGCCCCGCTGGCGGACAAGCCGCAGCGGGGCTTCCTGTTTCACGCGTGTTGTGAACTGCCGTCGGAGAAAGACGGCCTTTCCCACTCTCCGCGGAGAGCTCAGCCGAGGCCGAGCTTGCCACGCAGCGTGGAAAGATCTTCCGCCAGCGTATTCACCTTGGTGGAAAGCAGGTTGCGATCTTCGTCGCTCAACTCTGTGTAGGAGACGTAGCCGCCCTCGTCGGTTTCGTACTCTTCGAGCACCTCATAGACGGCGTCGAAATTACCCTGGACCGTCTCCAGGAACTCTTCGGAATCCTTCTCTTCGAGGATCGGCTTCAAGAGATCGAAGATCTTGTAGGCGCCGTCGAAATTCGCCTTGAAGTCCCACAGATCGGTGCGGCTGTAGCGATCTTCCTCACCGGAGATCTTGGTCGCCGCGACCTCTTCCATGAGCGTCGCCGCACCGCCGACGACCACTTCAGGCGGGAAGGTCAGCTCGTTGATGCGGTTGTTGAGATCTTTCACGTCTTCCATGAGCTGGTCGGCGTACTCTTCGAGGCCTTCCGTGGAGCCTTCCTCCCAGAGCCCGTATTCGAGACGATGGAAGCCGGTAAAGGTCGGATCCTGTTCGCCCTTCTCGTAATCGTCGGCGCGGGCGTCGATCGACACGTCGAGATCGGAGAACAGCTCGGCGATCGGCTCGACGGCCTCGTAGCTGGTGCGCGTCGGCGCGAAGAGCTCTTTCGCCTTGTCCACGTCGCCGGCCTTGATTGCTTCGACGAAAGCCTGCGTATCCTTCACCAGCTCTGCGGTGTTTTCGGCCACGTAGATCTTGTATTGGGCAAGCGGCTCAACGAGGTCGAGTGAGGCGTCTTGCGCCATGGCGCCGGTGAGGGCCGTGGTGCTGAGGGCGAATGCCAGGGCGCCTGCGCGCAGATGTCGGGTGAAGTTCATAAGGGTATCTTTCCTTTCCCTAGGTTGGTTCAGATCGGCGTGTCGGCGGTTGAAACCGCTTCGATGAGGTCCTGTCCGAGATAGCGATCGGGGCTTGTGACCCCGGGCAGGACAAAGAAGTACCCGCCGCCGACGGGCTTGATGTATTCCTCCAGCGGCTCGCCATTGAGCTTTGTCTGGACGGCGATGAAGCCCTTCTCCAGATCCGCCTGATAGGCGATGAACAGGAGCCCCTGGTCGAGCTGGCCGGACTTCGTGACGCCGTTCGAATAATTGAACGGCCGCCGCAGGATGAGATTGTCGTCGGCCTCCGGCGTGCGCGGATTGGCGAGCCGGATATGGGAATCGAGCGGTGTCACTTCGCCCTGCGGATCGCTGGAATATTCCGGAACGTCGCTTTCCCGCGCCCCGCCGAAGGGGGCGCCGCTGTCCTTCTTGCGCCCGAAAATCTCTTCCTGCTCCTTGAGCGGGGTGCGGTCCCAGCGCTCGACGAAATTGCGGATGATCCGCACCGCCTGATAGCTGCCGCCATGGGCCCATTGCGGCTCGTCATCGCCCTCGCCGACCCACACGACCTTCTGCATGAGGTCGTGATCGTTGGAATCTGGATTGGCGGAGCCGTCGCGAAAGCCGAGGAAATTGCGTGCGCTTTCCGTCTCCCCGTCGGGCTTTGGCGGAATGACCGGGACATCGCCTTCCTGCATCCAGCGCAGCACCAGATATTCGGGCAGGTTCTTCACGATATCGCGCAGCGCGTGGATGTTGGTGTCCTGCAGATTGGCGCAGAACTGCAGCGAGAGATCCCCGTGACAGCGCTCCGCATCGAGCGCGTCGTTCGGGAATTGCGTCATCCGCTGAAGCGTCCGCGGCTTCAGGGGCGTCAAGAACTCCCGCCGTTCAAACAAAGAGGCGCCGAGACCGACGGTGATCGTCAGATTGTCGGGGGCCACCACCGGCCCCAGAATTCCGGAATCCGGAGGCGGCAGCTTCGGATCGAGCTCCGGCACCTCACCGCCCTGGGTCAGGAAGACGATGCGCTCCGTCAGCTTGCGCAGCATCGTCTCAAGGTCGTCCGGCGTGCGTGCGACGACATCGAAAGCCGCCATGATGCCGGTCGCCGGTCGCGGCGTGACGACCCCCGCCTGATGCTTGCCGTAGAACGGCACCCGTTCCGACGTGCTGTTGAGACCCGTCGGCGCATCGGTGACCTGATGCCCGTCGCCCTCTTCGGCCAGTGCCGGGACCGCTCCCAAGGCGAGCACGCTGCCCGCACCCCCGAGCCCGAAGAGCACCTGGCGGCGGCTTGCAAACGGGCAGCCGAAGCCCAAACGCGCCGTGTTGTCCTTGATCCTGTCTGTCATCTCAGCTCACTCCGATCACCTGGTCGAGCCGGTCGAGAACGTCGGCGAGGTCCTGGAAAGCCTCAGAAAGGGAGGCGCGCGCGGCCGCGTCGACGCTGTCGTAGGACGGGTAGCCATCCGGCCCGGACAGCTCCGAGAGCTTCGTCTCCACCGCCTTCAGCTTCGCGTCGATCTCCTTCTCGAGAGCCGGATCGACGGGCTCCACGACGGATTGCAAAAGCCCCGTGATCTTGGCGATGCCCTCGAAATTTGCGGCGAAATCGGCAAGGTCGGTGTGGGCGTAATGGTCCTCGCCGGCCTTGATCTTCCCGCCCGAAAGCTGCCGCGCCATGTCGCCCGGGATCGCCATCAAAAGCGCCGGGTCGAGCTTGAGCTTGCCGAGACGCGATTTGAGTTCGCCCATATTCGCAACGAGTTCGTCGGCAACCGGCGCCAGCCCCTCCGTCGTCTCCTCGGAGAAGAGCCCGTATTCGAGACGATGGAAGCCGGTGAACGCCGGGTCGGCCTCGCGCTTTTCCAGATAATCCGCGACCGGATCGATGGCGTTTTCGAGATCCGACAGGCGGTAGGCGACCGGCTCCACGCGCTTATAGGGAAGCCGCGCCTCCACCCACAGATCCTGTGCCTCCTGCAGGTTGCCGGCCTTGATCGCCTCGGCGAGCGCCTCGCTGGCGGACACGGCGGCCATCCCCTGCTGCACGAGGTAGACCTTGTATTCCGACAAGGGCCCGAGAAAATTTCTGAGGCCGACGGTGCTCGCGGCCGTCCGCGCCTCTTCCGATTCCGTCACATGCAGAATGCCGCGCGGATTGGAGAGAAGGCCGCAGGTGATCTCGTAATCGCCCGGGCGAAGCTGCGCTGTCAGCGTCTGCTTGAAGCCGGGCGCGATGTTCTCGCGCTCCGCCACGACCATGACGCCGTCGAGGATTTCCCATTCGATCGGCCGTTCCGACGTATTGAGGATCTCAAACGAGCGCTTGCCGCCGGGCACCGTGATTTCGTTGGGCTCGCAGGCGGTGGCACTGACGGCGACGCGGAACTGATCGGCCGTGTCTGCCTGCCCCGCGGCATGCTGGCTCGCATAATAGAAGGCCGTGCCGCCGGCGATGGCGAGAAGCGCGGCACCGGCGATGGCAAGGGTCATGAGCCCCGAACGAGGCGTTTTGGGCTGAGGCTCAGGCGCCGGCATTGGGACGCTCCGCGGTTGGGCTCGGCGCGTAGACGCTCGCCCCCTTCCCCGGCCGCGCGGGCTTCAGGAAGAAGAAGAGGCTCACGCCGAGGAAGAGGACATAGAGAAGGATCTCGCCGACGCTCGGGCTCTCCTGGTAGCCGAGGATGCCCGACAGGATGGTGCCGACGACGCTGGAGACCGGCAGAACGCGGCTGAGGTCGTATGCCGGCGTCTGCAGCTCGTTCCACAGTCCCGCCTCGTGCAGATTGCCGAGCGCGCTCGCCAGGATGCCGGCGGCGACGAAGAGGATGAAGACACCAGTCCAGCGGAAGAAACGGCGCAGATTGAGCCGGAGCCCGCCCACATAGATCGCAAAGCCCGCCGCGACGGAGACGAGCACGCCGGCAAGCGCTGCAAGCGGCACCCCGGGGCCGGAACTCTGCTGAAAAATGGCGAGCAGGAAGAAGATCGATTCAAGGCCTTCCCGCGCCACCGCGAAGAAGACCATGGCGATCAGTGCCCAGGCCGCACCTTTGGGCGCGGACAGCGCCGCATCGATGGAATCGTGCAATTCCGCCTTGATGGAGCGCGCCGCCTTGCGCATCCAGAAGACCATCGAGGTCAGGATGACGACGGCGACGAGACCGACGCAGGCCTCAAACAGCTCCTGATACTTCTGCGGGAATTCCGCGCTCACCCATTGCAGGGCGGCGCCGACGAAAAGCGACAGGGCGACGGCGAGAAAAATCCCGACCCAGACGAGCGGCATCCATGCGGAACGCCCGGTCTGACGCAGATAAGTCGCGATGATGCCGGTCACCAGAGCGGCTTCGAGGCCCTCGCGCAGCATGATGAGGAAGGAAGCGAGCATACCCGTCCTTTGGAAGATCACGGGCACAGCTAAAAAATCTGACTTTGAAATGCAATAATTAAATTTCGAAACGAGGGCCTTCAAAACGCGCGGCCGTCGCAGTCTTCGGGGGCTTTTCTCCGCCGCCTCGCCCATCCGATACGTGACACAAGAGCTTCCGTCAAAACGTGAACCGCTCTAGATTTTTCAACAAGACGAGCCGGAACGGCCGCTGAGAAAAGCCCATACGGTCCTGGGAGGGACGCTGTGACGATGACGGGAGAGCCGCGCGCGGCCGAGGCGCCGCGCATGCCGGATGTCCGCGAGATCGGCTTCGCCGATCTCAAGGCCGCGCTCAAAGACGGGTTCGCGGATTTCCTCGCCGAACCTCTCTACGGCCTGTTCTTTGCGGCGATTTTCGTGGCCGGCGGCTTCGTCGTCCTCGGCCTCCTCATCGCTCTCGACATGCCCTGGATGATCCTACCCTTCGGCGTGGGCTTTCTCTTGCTGGGCCCTTTCGTGGCCGCCGGGCTCTACGAGGTGAGCCGCTGCCGCGCCCGCGGCGAGAAACCTGGATGGCGGCGCGTGCTGACGACCGTCTCCCGCCAGCGCCAGCGGCAGATGAGCTGGATGGCCTTCGTCATCCTCTTCATCTTCTGGATCTGGATCTATCAGGTGCGACTGCTTCTGGCGCTTTTCCTCGGCTTCAAGAGCTTTTCGAGCCTTGCCGACTTTTTCGCCGTCGTCACGACGACGCCGGAAGGGCTCGGCTTTCTCCTCGTCGGCACAGCGGTGGGCGCCTTCCTGGCACTCGTCCTCTTCTCGTCGACGGTGATCGCCATGCCGCTCCTCCTCGACCGGGAGCTCGACTTCGTCTCGGCGATGATCGTGAGCTTCAAGGCGGTGCGCAAGAACCCGGGGCCGATGCTCGCCTGGGGCCTCATCGTCGGTGCGCTCACCCTTCTGGCGCTCGCGCCGACCTTCCTCGGCCTCTTTATCGTCCTGCCGGTGCTCGGCCACGCCACCTGGCATCTCTTCGAAAAGGTCGTCGGCTCCAGGATGGGAGGGCCGGCGACGACCTGAGCCTCACACCGTCACGGCGGCGACGGGTCTTCTAAGCGACATCGGCACTTTGGCACCCCGGCCGAAACGGAGGACGAGCGCCGGTCTCAGCCCCTCGCCGAGCCAGGACGCGAAGGCGTGCCGGACCGAGGCGACCTCCACCGGCTGGTTGACGAAGCTCGTGCGGATGTCGCGCGCCTCCGCCTCCAGCATGAAGCGCTGCGCGGCGCGCCCGACCGCGAAGAGCCCAGCCGCATCGTTCTTCTCGGCGAAAAGAACGAGTGCACCGGCCGCCCCGTCGATCTGGGCGACATATTTCGGGTTCTCCGCCGCGGCGGTGAAGACATAAGGAAAGATCGCTCGCCCGAGCCAGCGCGGCGTCACGGGATTGCCCGAGGCGCCGGCAAAGAGTCCGTCCAGCCGGCGCACCGCATCGCTCTCGTTGAAGCGCACCCAGCTTCGAAGCTCCTCGACGAAGGCCGCGTCCCCGCATTGCGCCGTGTTGCCCCAGACGACGAAGTCTTTCAGTTCGTCGAGCTCGGCTCGGGCGGTCAGGAACCGCGTGCGCACGCCGGGCCGGTCGATCGCCCCCTCCAGGGCGCGAAGCTCTTCGGCAGAGAGGGGCGAGACATCGAAAGGCGCGCGGGTCGATTGCCGGCGCGGGATAGCCTCGAACGCCGGCAAGCTATGTGGAGCTGCGGGCGTCAGCGAGATGACGGCCGCCTGCGCGTCGTCGTCGAAGCGCGCCTCCGCGGCAAAGCCCGCCGCGCCGGCTGCCAGCACGAGATTCTCGGCAGCGCAGCCGAGCGAAGCGAAGAGATGCCTGTCCTCGGGATCGACCGCGGGGCAGCGGCGCGAAAAATCCGGCGCGATGCGGATCTCGCGGCCGGAGACGCCGAAGAGCCAGGGCTGCGTGTTGTGGCTGTTCGCGGCCAGGGTCGCATAGCGGATGAGGCCGGAAAATGTCTCACCATCCCCCGCGCCAGACGCGGCTCCCGCGGCTTCGACGTCCAGCCTCCGTCGCGAGGCGTCCACCGCCGCGGCATAGGCCGGGTCGGTGCCCGGCCAGAGAGAATAGCCAAGGCCCGCCCCGGCGAGAACCACACCGGAACCGACGATGATATTGCGCCTCGAAAGCATCGTATGCCTCCGTCAGCTTCACAGCGGAAGCTAGCAGGCAGCGGGCGGCTGAGCCTTGATGCGGGTCAAGCAGCCGGGAGTGCCTCAGGCCGTCCGAGTGAGACGCTCCGCCTTGATCTCGTCGTCGCGCAGCCGCACCTCGGCGAGGTCATGCGCCGCCTGCATGCGAGCAAGGTCTCGGCGCTGACGCCAAAGGCCTTTTCGAAATGGATCGCCATCAGTGACAATCCTCCAGGTCGAGACGCTCGATCGCCCCTCACCGCTCCGTCAGCTTCAGCTCGATGCGGCGGTTCCTGCGATAGGCTTCTTCGCTCTCGCCTTCATCGAGCGGCTGGTATTCGCCAAATCCGGCGGCGACGAGATGCTGCGGCGAAACCCCCTGGTCGATCAGATAGCGCACGACCGAAATGGCGCGCGCCGCCGACAGATCCCAGTTCGACTGGAAGCGTCCTGTGCCGGAAACCGGTCGCTTGTCGGTGTGGCCGTCGACGCGGATCACCCAGTTGATCTCTTTCGGGATCTCCGCTTCCAGCTCCTTGATGGCGTCCGCAAGCTCGTTGAGATCGGGCTTGAAGGAATCGGTGATCTCGTCCGTGCCCGTCGGAAAGAGCACGGAGGCCGGCAGCACGAAGCGGTCGCCCACCACCTCGATGTCGGAGCGCCCTGCGAGGATCTCTCTGAGACGCCCGAAAAAGTCGGAGCGGTAGCGCGACAGCTCCTGCACCCGCTGGGCGAGCGCCACGTTGAGCCGTCGGCCGAGATCGGCGATCTTGGTCTGGCTCTGCCGGTCGCGCGTTTCGGAGGCTTCGAGCGCATCTTCCAGGGCCGCGATCTGCCGGCGGAGTGCCGAAAGCTGCTGGTTCAGAAGCTCCACCTGCGCCAGCGCGCGCTGGCTCACCTCTTTTTCGTTGGCAAGATCGCTGGTGAGCCCGGAGATGCGCTCCTCCGCCTCGCCGGCGGCCCCCGATGAGGACGACAACAGCCCCTGCAGCCGGTCGCGCTCGCCTTCGGCGCTCGAAAGGCTCGCCTGCAATGAGGCGATCGTCTCCGTCATGTCGCGATTGTCGGTGCGCTCCAGCGCCAGAAGCTCGGTCAGCTCGGCGATCTGCGCGTTGAGGCGGTTCAACACCTCGTCACGCCCGGAAATCTCCTGGGAGAGGAAGAACTGCGCGATGAAGAAAACGGTGAGCAGGAAGACGAAGACGAGCAAAAGCGTCGCCATGGCGTCGACGAAGCCCGGCCAGTAATCCGTGCGCTGCATGCGCCGTGCGCGCGCGAGCGCCATGGATCAGCGCTCCCTGCCGGTTTCCGTCAGGCCCGGCATGCGCTGCGGATAGGGCTTGTCTTCCTCGCGCATCCGCCGCGTCTTGGCCTCGGCCCCGTCATGGCCGAGCCGCTCGGCGATGGCATCGAGCGTGTTCTGCAGATACTCGCGCTGCTCGGCCTGCCCCTCCATCCAGTCGCGCACCATCTGCTGCTCGTTGCGCATATGCTGGACGAGGCCCTGGATGCCTTCCGCGAGATTGGCCATCGCCGCAATCGAGGGCCGTCCTCCGCCCTCCATATTGCGCGACAGCCTTTCGACCGCGAGGCGGATCTCCTGCACCGTATTGCCGGTCTCCGCATCCTCGAGGTCGAAATCCTCGAGGTCGGTCATCGTGGACAGCCAGTCTTCGAGCTCGGTGTAGAAGCGGTTCTGCGCCTGCCCGGCCTGGAGATCGAGAAAGCCGAGGACGAGCGAGGAGGCAAGGCCGAAGAGCGAGGACGAAAAGGCGATGCCCATGCCGGAAAGCGGCGCTTCGAGCCCGGCCTTGAGATCTTCGAAGATGACCCCCGCCTCGCCGGAATCGACCCGCAAGGATTGGATCGTCTCGCTGACGGAGCCGACGGTGCGCAACAGCCCCCAGAACGTACCGAGAAGCCCGAGAAAGACGAGAAGCCCCGTCAGATAGCGCAGGATCTCGCGGTTTTCATCAAGCCGCGTGGCGATGGAATCGAGGATCGAGCGCCATGTGGAGGTCGACAGCATCGCCTCGCGTCGGTCGCGCAGAAGCGTCGCCATCGGCGCGAGAAGCCTGGGCGAATCCTCCGAAAAGCCGGCTTCCTGCCGGCGGAAGGAATTCACCCATTTGACTTCCGGCATCAGCATGATGACGCTTCGGAAGGCGAGCAGCACGCCGATCAGAAGCACGCCGATGATGAGCCCGTTGAGGCCCGGATTGGACATGAAGCCGACGGCGATCTGGCGATACAGGATGAGCGGCACGAAGGCCGCGATCACCAGAAAGATGAGCATCCGAACCAGAAAGATTCGGGGCGAAGAGAGCCGGTAGGGATCGTATTCTTTCGCCATATTATCCAGGGTTCGGCCGCGCTTTGGTCCAATCTAGCGTGATTTGCCGGAAGGACGAAACAGTCGCGGCCGATTCCGGCGATTTATCCGCCAGCGCCCTTGAGCAATCCGGCGAGATGCTGGTGCACCGCCTCATTGCCGGCAACGATGGTGCCGGAGGTGAGCATCGCGTCCCCGCCCTTGATATCGGTGACGAAGCCGCCCGCCTCGCGGATGAGGAGAATGCCCGCCGCCATGTCCCAGGCCGACAGATGGCTCTCCCAGAAGCCGTCGAAGCGGCCGGAGGCGACCCAGGCGAGATCGAGCGCAGCCGCACCGAACCGCCGGATACCGGCGGCCTCCGCCATGACCGCCGCCATCTGGCGCAGATACGGCCCATGCTCGCCGCGGCCGAAATGCGGGATTCCAGTCGCGATAACCGTCTCCGCAAAAATGCGGCGCTGGGCGACGCGCAGGCGTCGATCGTTGAAGAAGGCTCCTGACCCACGCTCCGCGGTATAGAGCTCGTCCGTGACAGGATTGTAGATGACACCCGCCGTCAGTCGCCCCTGGCGCTCGAGCGCGATCGAGACGGCGAACATCGGAATGCCGTGCAGAAAGTTCGTGGTGCCGTCGAGCGGATCGACGATCCAGCGGTGCTGGGGATCCTCCCCGATTGTCTCGCCGGATTCCTCCATCAGGAAGGAATAGCCGGGGCGCGCGCGCTCCAGTTCCTCGCGGATGATTTCCTCCGCGCGCCGGTCGGCGGCGCTGACGAAATCCGCCGGCCCCTTGCGCGACACCTGAAGGTGCTCGACCTCGCCGAAGTCGCGGGCGAGCACGCGCCCCGCTTTGGTGGCGGCGCGCACCATCACATTGAGAATTGCCGATCTTGCCATGTCGTGTGAGCCGTACCTACTCGGCCCGCTTGACGTAGGCGATCTCGTTGGTGTCGACGACGATCCTCTCGCCGGCCGTGATGAAGGGCGGCACCATCACGCGCACGCCGTTTTCCAGCATCGCCGGCTTGTAGGAGGACGCGGCCGTCTGGCCTTTGATCGTCGGCTCGGTCTCTGTGATGGCGAGCACCACCTGGTCCGGAAGCGCGATGCCGATCGGCCTCTCTTCATGCATTTCGAGCGTCACGGTCATGCCGTCCTGCAAAAAGGCGGCGCGCTCGCCGACGAATTCCTCGGCGAGATTGATCTGCTCGTAGCTCTCGGAATCCATGAACACCAGCACGTCTCCATCCTTGTAGAGAAACTGGAAGTCCTTGGTTTCGATGCGGACGCGCTCGACCTTTTCGTCGGAACCGAAGCGATTGTTGAGCTTGCGCCCGTCGATCAGGTTCTTGAGTTCGACCTGGTTGTAGGCCGGACCCTTGCCGGGTTTCACCTTATTGGTTTTCACCGCCACCCAGAGCGTGCCGTCATATTCGATGACATTGCCCGGGCGGATGTCGTTACCGCTGATTTTCATCGCTAATCCTGTCGAGAGATCGGCGGCCTTGCACCACACTTTGCGGGGCTTAGCAAGGCGCCTTGGTAAGCGGCTGAAGCCGCGTCACATGCCCCATCTTACGTCCCGGCCGGATTTCGCGCTTGCCGTAGAGCGTCAGGCAACAATTGTTCTCGCCCGCAAGTGCCTGCCAATCCTCGGCCTCTTCGCCGATGAGATTGGTCATCACCGCATCGCTGTGGCGGGAGACGGACCCGAGCGGCCAGCCGGCGATCGCCCGGATATGATTTTCAAACTGCGAGCAGACGCAGGCATCGCGTGTCCAATGGCCGGAATTGTGCACCCGCGGCGCGATCTCGTTGACGAGGAGCAGCTCGCTGCCCTTCACCTCGATGACGAAGAGCTCGACGCCGATGACACCGATATAATCGAGTTCGGTCACGATGGTGGCGGCGATTTCCGCCGCCTTCTGCCGCGTCGCGAGCGAGATATTGGCCGGCACGGTGGAGGTGTGGAGGATATGGTTGCGGTGGACGTTTTCCGGCACGTCGTAAACCGCCGTCTCGCCGTTCACCCCGCGCACCGCGATCACCGAGACTTCGCGCGAAAACGGCACGAAGGCTTCCAGAACCGCCGGCGCACGCGCGATCGCCTCATAGGCCGCCTCGGCATCTTTGGCGTCGTCGATGCGCACCTGCCCCTTGCCGTCATAGCCGAAGCGGCGCGTCTTCAAGATCGCCGGCGTCTTCAGGTGTTGAAGCGCGGCCTTGAGCCCGTCGAGATCGTCGATCGCCGCATAGGGGCCGACCGGCACGCCGGCGCCGGTCAGAAAGCTCTTCTCGTTGAGCCGGTCCTGCGCCACTTCGAGCGCACGCGGTCCGGGCCGCACCGGGCAGGTCGCCGCAAGCAGCTCCGCCGCATCGACGGCGATGTTCTCAAACTCGTAGGTGACGACGTCGACGTCGGCCGCAAAGGCTTCGAGCGCGCGCGGATCGTCATAAGGGGCGACCGTGTAATGCGCCGAGACGTCGAAGGCCGGACTGTCGGGATCCGGACAGAAGACATGCGTGGAGAGGCCCAGCTGTGCGGCGGCGACCGCCAGCATGCGCCCGAGCTGGCCCCCGCCCAGAATGCCGATGGTCGCGCCGGGCGCGAGCGCCCCTGTGTGGTCAGCTGTCATCGCGCGGATCCTCGCCGACGGCATCGCTCTGCCGCAGGCGGAAGGTTGCGAGCCGCTCCGCCAGAGCCGCATCGCCGAGCGACAGGATGGAGGCGGCGAAGAGCGCCGCATTGGCCGCGCCGGCCTCGCCGATCGCAAAGGTCGCCACCGGAATGCCGGCCGGCATCTGCACGATCGAATAAAGCGAATCCTGCCCCGACAAAGCGCGCGATTGCACGGGCACACCGAGCACCGGCAGGCGCGTCAGGGAAGCGACCATGCCGGGCAGATGCGCCGCCCCGCCGGCCCCCGCGATGATCACCTTGAAGCCGCTCGTTTCGGCCCCTTTGGCGAAGTCGTAGAGCCGCTCCGGGGTGCGGTGCGCGGAGACGATGCGCGCCGCGTAGCCGATGGCGAGCTCGTCGAGCTTTTCGGCCGCGCGCTGCATGGTGGCCCAGTCGGAACGACTGCCCATGACGAGTGCGACGGGAACGGAAGATGATGCGGTCAAGGCGACAATGTCCGCGTTGTCAGGGAAAGAAAACCGGAAAGACGCCGGATTAACGAATGCGGAAGCCTCCCGCAAGACGACGGACCGGCCCAAATATCAGGCAAAGAGTGAGCGCGTCATGCGGACGAACCTGCCGCAAACACCGCGCCCTCCACCAGGTCTTGCGCCCGGCAGACCTTACGCGATGATATCCGGCAGAAGCCTGTCTTCGAGCGCCAGGATACGGTCCTTCAAGGAGAGTTTCTTGCGCTTCAGGCGCTGCAATTGCAGGTAATCGGGCTGCGGCGAGGCCGTATGAAGGGCTTCGATGGCATGATCGAGATCGCGGTGTTCCTGACGCAAGAGAGCAAGCTCCGCCCTGATCTCCTTCTGCGTCAGCTCCACGACGTTGTCGCTACCATCCATCATCACCTCCAGGGGCGGCAATCTATCACGAGGAATTGTCTCATGCAGCCTATCGGCCGCGGATGCCAGCGTACGGTTCGAAAAGCCGCAGCTTGAAGCGAAAAAAATGCGTGATCAAATGATCAGCAGATATTAACGGACCCTGCCACTCCGTTAGACAGAGTGGTGAAGCTATGTCACACTTTAACTCCCCCACCATAGATGGAGACGCAAATGCCCCTTGAAGCGCGCCTTGCCGAGCTTGAGCGGCGCCATGAGGCACTCGAAAAAGAGATCGAGGAAGCCATGGCCCACCCGGCCAGCGACGATCTTGAAGTCGCGGAGCTGAAGCGGCGCAAGCTGCAACTCAAGGACGAGATTTCGCGCCTGAAAGGCCAGCAGGAAGGCGCTCTCTAGAGCCTTTTCGAACGCTCATCCGGTCCTTCCGGCTCTCGGTCTGAGGGCCAGCCGGAAGGACAGAAAAAGGCCCGCGGGGCGCAGGGCCGCCCCGGTCCTTCCAGCGCCTCTTCCGGCCACGACGGTGCAAACCTCTTCGGCCCGCCCGCATCCCCTTTTTCATCTCTGACCTGTCTCGCTTTGGCGCCCGTTTCGCGGCGGCCCATGTCGCATGAGGTCAGGACGATCTCGCGGCGCCTGCCAGAACAACCGGCCGGCTCAAGCCTCGCGGCACCTTCCGTGCGCGCCGGCCGGGCTTCAACAGGTCTGAACTTGCGGGAGATCGAGCTTGCGGGAGATTCAGGCCGCGATCCCGGCTCTGCCCGTCTTGCGCTCCCGCTCCGGAAGCTGGCCGTCGCCCGCATCGCGCTCCTGTCGCCGCGCCGCGATCTCGCGCCGGGCGACCCAGCGCATGATGTCGCGCCAGCGCCAGATCTTGCCCGCGCTCGCCCAGTTCCCGTCGGGCACCTCGTCGATCAGACACCAGACCCGGTAGGCGTCGTCCTCGGTGAAAGGCGTGCCTTCCGCGGCCAGGATCGCGTTCGTCGATTTTTCCACGAGCGAGCGCTTCTTCTCCTCGTTCAGGGCGCCGAGCGGCACCGTGTAGGAGAGCCGGTAGCACGGCGCATTGGAGAGATTGCCGCCGACATAGGTGCGGCGCGGCTCGAACTCCGTCACTTCGAGGCGCGTGATCGAGCGCGCCACGGCACTGCCCGGCCGCGCCCCCTGGTGCTCCAGGAGAATCGCAGTCAGATCGCGCGCCAGAATGTCGAGCTTCGCGTCCGACAGCGCCCCGCGCGTCAGTCTCAATTCAGCAAGAGGCATGGATCATCCTCATGAATGCGCGGCTGCGGGCATGGCCACGGCGCCTTTGAGCCGGTCCTGGGCTTTCACCAGCTTCTCCATCTTGCGCAGATCGAGATCCGTAATGCCGAGCGCGCATTCGACCCAGATATCCGTGACGTCGCGCAATTCCTCGTAGCTGAGCGGCATGACGCGGCGGCGCGTGCGATACACGCCGACCTGCGCGTTGTGGCGCCGTTGCGAGCGCTCGATCAGGTCGCGCACGGCCTTTTCGCCAGTGCCGTCCTCCACCACCTCGTCGATGACGCCGGCTTCCAGCATCTCGGCCGCCGAATAGGTGCGCCCGGACAGCATCAGCTTTTCCGCGATCCGGCTCGACACCTTGCGGCTCAGATAGGAATAGGCGCCCATGCCGGGGAAGAGATTGAAGAGCACCTCGGGCAACCCGAAGGTCGCGCTTTTTTCGGCGACGATGAGATTGCAGGACAGCGCCGATTCCAGCCCGCCCCCGAGCGCCTGCCCCTGCACCAGCGCGATCGTCACGATCGGCAGATCGGCGCTGATCGAATTGAGGTAGGTCATCTTGGCGCAGGCATGCGCATAATCGCGCAGCCCCTCCTCGTCCCGCGCCCGGATCAACCGCGAGAAAAGGTCGAGATCACCGCCGAGGCTGAAGATCGACGGCGTTCCGGATTGATAGACGATGTATTTGAGAGCGAGCGATTCCGCATCTGCGAAGCGCGCATTCAGCGACTGGAACAGGTGAATGTATTCGCTCACCAGCCGCCGCGTAAAGCACGGCCGGCCCGGCGGCACCATGGTCGACCACAAAGTCGCGCTCTCGGCCTCGAAAGAAAGAACGACCTCCCGCACGTCCTCCGCAATCTCGGAAACCGCGGCTCGAACACTTTCTACCGAACCTTTCGCCGGCATCGCGACATCAACTGCACCAGATGTACGCGCTGTCCGCTCATGTCCGACAATATCTTCGCCGCGGACTTCGCACGCCGCCGCTTCAAGTCTGGCCATATTCCACCCCCCGCCGCAGAGGAACACTGACACTTATTACAAAATTCTTCATGACGTTAATATAAACTTTAGGGTACCGGCAAGCACGCAACGCTTTGTTAAGGTTAACATTTAACCTGTGAAATGAAAACCCGTGCTGCACCGCAAAATCGTGATTTGGCTGAGATTCCCTGGGCCGCAGGCGGCTGGACCTAGGCCGCCGCCTGCTTCTCCTTCCGCGATGCAAAAAGCCTGCCAAGCTTCTCCGCCGGCACCGGGCAGCTGATCAGGAAGCCCTGCACCTCGTCGACGTAGCCGTCCGCCATGACGATGGCGAGCTGATCGTCGCGCTCGACGCCTTCGAGCGTCACGGCAAGCCCGAGCTCGGCGGAAAGTCGCGCCACACCGCGCAGCATGATCAGACGCTGCGGATCGGCATCGAGGCCGGAGAGGAAGGAGCGGTCGATCTTGACCTTGTGGAACGGGTAGTTCTGCAGATAGGCGAGGCTCGAATAGCCGGTGCCGAAATCGTCGAGCGAGATGCGGATCCCCATCTCGGCGAGTTCCCCGAGGGCCTGGCGCGTGCGCTCGGTCTGTTCGAGCAGCACCGATTCCGTGACCTCGATCTCCAGCCGGTCGGCCGGCAGCCCGGAATCCTTCAGGGCCGCCTCGACGGAGCGGACGATGTCGCCACGGCGAAAATGCATGGGCGAGACATTGACGGCGACACGGATCTCCTCCGGCCATTGCACGGCCTGGCGGCAGGCCTGCACCAGCGTCCAGTCCCCGATCTCCACGATCAGCCCCATCTCCTCGGCGAGCGGGATGAACTCGCCGGGCGACACGATCCCCCGCCCCGCCCGCGGCCAGCGCAGCAGCGCCTCGCAGGTGGAGATCGTCCGGCTGCGCACATTGAGGAGCGGCTGATAGTAGAGCTCCAGCTCTTCGTTGGCGAAGGCGCTGCGCAATTCCATCTCGAGCGAGCGGCGCTCCTGCGCGCGCACATCCATTTCCGGCTGGAAGACGCAGAACGTGCCGCGCCCGTTCGCCTTGGCCCGGTAGAGCGCCATGTCGGCGTTCTTGATGAGCGCATCGGCATTCGAACCGTCCTTGGGCGCAAAGGCCACCCCGACGCTCGCACCGGCAACGATGCTGTGGCCGTTGAGCGCATAAGGACGCGACAAGGCCGTAATGATCCGCGTCGCGAACTGCTCCGCCTGTTCGGCGTCGGTGACGCCTGAGGCGAGAAGCACGAATTCGTCGCCGCCGAACCGGGCGAGAAGATCGCTCTTGCGCGTCATGGAGGCGAGCCGCCGCGCCGTGGCGCGCAGCAGGCTGTCGCCGACCGGATGACCGAGCGTATCATTGACGCTCTTGAAGTGATCGAGATCGACGCAGAAAACCGCAAAGGACGAGTTTGCCTCGGCGCTCTTGCGCAGGAACTGCTCCAGCTCCTCTTTCAGGCGGACGCGATTGGGCAGGCCCGTGACGTCGTCGTGATGCGCCATATAGGAGATGCGCGCTTCGGTGCGTTTGCGCTCTGTCACGTCCTCCGCGACGATGACGAAGCCGCCGTCCTTCGCGGGCTCGCTGGTGAGAGAGATGGTGCGGCGATCGTTGGTAACGAGCTGCAAGGTCTGCCCGACCGTGAACTCCTCCTGCAGCCGTTTCAGCTCCGAGCGCGAGAAGACGCCCTCGCGCACGCAGGCTTGAACCAACTCGCCGATCGGCATGCCATGCCGGATGACTTCGGGGTGAAGGCCGAGGAGGCTGAGAGCGCGCTGATTGTAAACCCGCAGCTTCTGATCCGCATCGATCATCAGCACACCATGCGACATGCTCGAGAGCGCCGCTTCGAGCCGGCCTGCAAGCAGCGTCATCACCTTTTCGGCGCGCAGAGCCGCAAGCAGCGTCTCGCTGATGGAAATCGAAACGCCGCGCATGCTCCAGAAGAAGAAGGCGAGGAGCATGCCGAGCGCCAGATAAGGCGGCTCGCCCTGCACCACGAAACCGGTGACGAGCGGCAGACAGGCAAACAGGATTTGCAGAGAGACGAGCTGCGGACGGCCCGCATTGCGCCCGGCGATCCCGGCGGAATAGCCGATCGTCACCGACACGGCGACCAGCTGCGCGGTCACATCGTCATAGAACGCCAGACAGATGTAGCACCAGACGCCGAGGAGAAAGGAGAACGCGCACGCCCCGATGCCGTAGAGCACGTCCCACAAAACCGGCCGCTCCACCGGCAGCGTATCGCCGCCACGACGGCGGAAGGCATAGGCGACCGCCACGCGCACGAAACCGACAAAGGCAATGACTGCGGCGCACACATAGAGAGGCAACCCGCCGATCTGGATCGCCGTGACAAGGACGGCCGCCGTCCCCCCGATCGCCCCTGCGACGAGAGATCGCATCGAGCTGTAGAGGGAATTGACCAGCGAGACATAGATATCCGGCTCGGCGCGGCGGTCGATATATATGTGTGAACCGTGCTCCATCATCCTGGCTGTCGGACGCTCTCATGCTAACGATCGGACGGGAGGATGAAAAAACCGCTAAGCTCGCTCCATTTTGTCAGACCATATCCCGGTCGGCAACACTTCCAAGATTTTCCGCCATGCCGGCCGCCCGTGAGACAAGTGGGGCGACAGCGCCGACGCCTTCGGCCTATTCGACAGGCCAGAGACAACTCACCAAGAGCGACCCACGTTGAACGAACTTCTTATCATCTTCTTCTGTCTCGCTGCGGGCGGCACCATCAAAGGTGTTGCCGGCATGGGACTGCCGCTCGTGGCGATACCGGGCATCGCGGCTTTTCTCGACGTTCCTTACGCGATCGCCATCCTGACCATCCCGATCCTGACGGCTAACCTTTCGCAGGTCTGGAGGTTCCGCGCGCACAGCGCCGACCTGCCCTTTCTCCCGCGGCTTGTGGTGATGAGCCTGATCGGCATTGCCGCGGGCACGTTTCTCCTGACGAGCCTGCCTGCCCGCTTCCTCTCGCTCGGGCTCGCGCTCGTCATGCTCGCCTATATCGCGCTCCGCCTCCTGCACCCTCAGGTGAAGCTCGCAATGGCCCGCGCCACACAGGTCGCCCCGGCCATCGGCTTCCTCGCCGGAACCCTGCAAGGCGCGACCGGCATCTCCGCCCCGGTCAGCGTCACCTTCATGAACGCCCTGCGTCTGGAGCGTCCGAAATTCGTCTTCGCGGTCTCCGTTCTTTTCACGAGTTTTGCCGTCGCACAGCTGCCATCGCTCGCCCTCGCCGGCATCCTCACCTGGCAGCGTCTCCTGCTCAGCATCGCAGCCCTCGTGCCGGTGTTTCTCGGCATGCGCCTCGGCCAATGGCTCGGCCGCGACATGAAGCCCGGCAGCTTCGACCGCCTCATCCTGGCGATCCTCACCATCATCACCGTAAAACTCTTCGCCGACGCGCTGTTCTGAGATCGCCCGTCCGGGACGCCCTCTCAGACCATCAGCGCCATGCCGGCATCGAAGATGAGCTTGAGGGAGACCAGAAGCACGAGCGCATAACTCAGCGCATAGAAAAACTTCGGCGAAACCACCTTGACCAGCCAGACCCCGGTCAGGGTCGCGACCGGCACCAGCGGCATCAGAACAAGCGAGGTTTCGAGGTTCGCCGCCGACAACTGTCCGAGCATGAAATACGGCAACAGCTTGAGCGCGTTGACGACCGCAAAGAAGATCACCGACGTGCCCGCATAGATCGGCGGCGGCAGCCGGAGCGGCAGCATATACATCTGAAATGGCGGCCCGCCGGCATGCGCGACGAAGCTCGTGAACCCCGCCACAGAGCCCCAGATCATCCCCTTCGCGGGCTGATGCGGGCGCGGCGCCCGCTTCGCCTCGCCGCCGAAATAGTGCCCGAGATAATGATCGAGAGAGAAGACGAGCCCGATCCCGCCGACGATGAGGCGGATTTCCTCTTCGCCGATCGAGCCCGCGAGCACCCAGCCGATGCCGACACCAAGGGCGGCGCCCGGCAGCAGAATGGCGAGGCTCTTCGTCTGATAGACCCCGCGCCAAGCATAGAGGCTGACGAGATCCATGGCGACGAGGATCGGCAAGAGGATCGCCGCCGCGCGCACCGGATCGATGGCAAGCGTGACGAGCGGCACACCGAGCATCGCCCCGGCACCCCCGATCCCACCCTTGGAAAGCCCGATCATGATGACGGCCGGAACCGCCACCAGATAAAAGAACGGATCTTGGATCACGCCGGAACGCGCCGCGTCAGGCTCGCCTGCGCCACGTCACTCCTCTTCAGAGCCGGACGAGCCGTTGCTCGCAGAGCCGCCGCGCAGCGCCCGTGCGAGCCGCGCAATGCGCCGGCCGGCCCGCTCCATCGCGTCGCTTGCCTGGCTCTCCAGCGCCTCGAAGCGATCGAGGGCCTCGTTGCGGCTTTCGCGCAGCTCGGAGATTTCGCCTTCAAGCCCGGCGATGCGGCCTTCCGCCTCACTCAGACGGTCGGTCATCAGCATCGCCGCCATGACGGTCAGGCGCTGATCGCCGATCTCGCCGACATTGGCGCGCAACTCGGTGACGGTCTGATCCAACCGCTCGCCGAGCTCCATGACGTGCTCTTCCTCGCCGTCCTCGCATGCGAGCCGGAAACGCCGCCCGCCGATGCTGACCGTTACGGTCGCCATGATGTCAGAAATCCTCTCCGAGAGCCGATTTCAGCTGAGCGATGGCGCGGTCGAGACGCTGGCCCACGTCGTGATTGGCCCGTTCCAGCTTGGACGAGCGGTCTCCGGCCGCATCCAGGGCTTCGGCGAGCCGCGCCCTGTCCTGTTCGGAATCGTGAAGCTGCTGCACGAGCGTTTCGTGATGGCCGCCGCGCGATTCGCTGCGTTCCACCGCAAGCTCGAGCTCGCTCAGAGCTTTCTCGAGAAGCTCTGTCGCTTGCGCGAAACGGCTCGGCGCATGGCCGGGCGTCGAATTGGCTGGGGAAGCAGGATCCATGGCAGCACACTATGCACGTCTTTGAGCCAAAGGTTCACCCCCGAGCCGTCAAAAATCAACGGATTGGGGCGAAGAGGTTATGCAGCGCTTGAAAGAGCAGTCAACTGCCCAAGATGCTTGCTACGCAGCTGCTTCATGGCTGTGACGTTGACTCGCATTGAGAGCCGTGTATGTCTCGCGACGCCCGCCGGACGATAAGAAGCGCGGGTCAGCGCCTGAACGGCCTGATGTCCGGCACCATCTCGGAAGTTTTCCATGCCAGAGGCCGAAAAGCACGCATCCATGGCCAATGCGATCCGGGCGCTCGCCATGGACGCGGTGGAGGCTGCAAAATCGGGGCATCCCGGCCTGCCAATGGGTGCGGCCGACATTGCCACCGTCCTGTTTACCCGACATTTGAAGTTCGATCCCACCGATCCGAACTGGCCCGACCGCGACCGTTTCGTGTTGTCGGCCGGGCACGGATCGATGCTGCTTTATTCGCTCCTCTATCTTCTCGGCTACGACGAGATGACGATCGAGGAGCTGAAGAACTTCCGCCAGCTCGGCTCCAAGACGGCCGGGCA
The DNA here is from genome assembly GCF_047553465.1 of Afifella sp. YEN Y35. Classification (NCBI taxonomy): domain Bacteria; kingdom Pseudomonadati; phylum Pseudomonadota; class Alphaproteobacteria; order Hyphomicrobiales; family Afifellaceae; genus Afifella; species Afifella sp. YEN Y35. The sequence continues at coordinate 3,948,296 of NZ_CP180203.1, read as the reverse complement.
TCCGGAAGTCGGCGAGGCGCCGGGCATCGAGACGACCACCGGCCCGCTCGGTCAGGGCATCGCCAATGCCGTCGGCATGGCCCTCGCCGAGCGCATGCTGAATGCCCGCTTCGGCGACGGCGTCGTCGATCATTACACCTACGTCCTGTGCTCCGATGGCGACCTCATGGAAGGCATCAGCCAGGAAGCCATCGCACTCGCCGGCCATCTGAAGCTCAGCCGCCTGATCGTCATCTTCGACGACAACCACATCACCATCGACGGCGATATCTCGCTGTCGGATTCCACCAATCAGGTGGCACGGGTGGAGGCTTCTGGCTGGAATGCGGTGCGCATCGACGGCCACGACCCCGAGCAGATCGACCGGGCGCTGACGGATGCGCGGCAATCGGATCGCCCGACCCTGATTGCGGCACGCACCACCATCGGCTTCGGCGCTCCCAACAAGGCCGGCAAATCGTCGGCCCATGGCAGCCCGCTCGGCGAGAAGGAAGTGCAGGAGGCGCGCGAGCGCCTCGACTGGCCCTATGAGCCCTTCCACATCCCCGCCGACATCCTCGATGCCTGGCGCATCGCCGGCCTCAGGGCGCGCCCGCGCCGCAAGGCCTGGCAGGAGCGCTTTGAAGGGCTCGACGCGGAATTGCGCGGCGAGTTCGCCCGCACCATGGCCGGCGACCTTCCGCCGCGCCTCGATCGTGCCATCGCCGAGCTGAAGCGGGAATATTCCGCCGAGCCGCCGACGCTCGCAAGCCGCAAGGCCTCGCAAGCCGTGCTGGAATGCATCGCCCCCGTCGTTCCCGAAATGATCGGCGGTTCGGGCGATCTGACCGGCTCCAACAACACCCGCACCAGCGAGATGAAGGCGGTGGCGCCCGGCGAGTACTCCGGCCGCTTCATTCATTGGGGTATCCGCGAGCACGGCATGGCCGCGGCCATGAACGGCATGGCGCTGCACAAGGGGCTGATCCCCTTCTCCGGGACCTTCCTGACCTTCTCCGATTACTGCCGGCCGGCCATCCGCCTCGCCGCCTTGATGCGTCAGCGCGTCATCTTCGTCATGACGCACGATTCCATCGGTCTCGGCGAAGATGGCCCCACCCATCAGCCGGTCGAACATCTGGCGGCGCTGCGGGCGATCCCGAACCTCACGGTTCTGCGCCCGGCCGATGCCGTGGAGACGGCCGAATGCTGGCAGCTTGCGCTCACCGCCTCGACCGGGCCGAGCGTCATCGTTTTGACGCGACAGGACCTTACGCCCTTGCGCGGTGAGTATGAGGAAGACAATCTCTGCCGCCGCGGCGCCTATGTCATCGCAGATTGCAGCGGTGACGCCGAGGTGAGCCTTTTCGCCACAGGTTCGGAAGTGGCGATCGCCGTCGCGGCCAAGGATCTGCTTGACGAGCGGGGCCATCCCGCCCGTGTCGTCTCGATCCCCTCCTTCGATCTCTTCGCGCAGCAAAGCGATGTCTATCGTCAGGAAATAATCGGGACCGCCCCCTTGCGCATCGGCGTCGAGGCCGCCATTCGCCAGGGATGGGACGCGATCATCGGGGAACACGGCCTTTTCGTCGGCATGACGGGCTTCGGCGCGAGCGGACCCTATCAGGAGCTATATCGGCATTTCGGGATTACGGCCGAGGCGATCTGCGAGAAGGCAATTGCCCGGCTTGAACCAAAAGAGACGGACTAGGAGACGCAAATGGTTAAGGTTGCCATCAACGGATTTGGCCGCATCGGGCGCAATGTTCTGCGCTCCATCATCGAATCTGGCCGCACCGACGTCGAGGTCGTGGCCATCAACGACCTTGGCCCGGTCGAAACCAACGCCCATCTGATGCGCTACGACAGCGTCCATGGCCGCTTCCCGGGCGAAGTAAAAGTCTCCGGCGACACGATCGACGTCGGCCGCGGCCCGATCAAAGTCACGGCCGAGCGCGATCCGACGAAGCTCCCGCATGGCGAGCTCGGCGTCGACATCGTCATGGAATGCACCGGCATCTTCACCGCCCGCGACAAGGCAGCCCTGCATCTTGAGGGCGGCGCCAAGCGTGTCCTCGTCTCCGCGCCCTCTTCCGGCGCCGATCTGACGGTCGTCTACGGCGTCAACGACGACAAGCTCACCTCCGACCACGTCGTCGTCTCCAACGCCTCGTGCACGACGAACTGCCTCGCCCCGGTCGCCTATGTGCTCAACAATGCCATCGGCATCGACAAGGGCTTCATGACGACGATCCACTCCTACACGGGTGATCAGCCGACGCTCGACACGCTGCACAAGGATCTCTACCGGGCCCGCGCCGCGGCGCTCTCGATGATCCCGACCTCGACGGGTGCGGCGAAGGCCGTCGGTCTCGTCCTGCCGGAGCTCAACGGCAAGCTCGACGGCGTCGCGATCCGCGTGCCGACCCCGAACGTCTCGGTCGTCGACTTCAAGTTCGTGCCGTCGCGCTCCACCTCGGTCGAAGAGATCCAGGAAGCGATCCGCACCGCCGCCGAAGGCGACCTCAAGGGCATCCTCGGCTACACGGACGAGAAGCTCGTCTCCTCCGACTTCAACCATGACAGCCATTCCTCCGTCTTCCACATGGATCAGACGAAGGTCATGGAAGGCTCGCTGTGCCGGGTCATGTCCTGGTACGACAACGAATGGGGCTTCTCCAACCGCATGAACGACACCGCGGTTGCCATGGCGAAGACCATCTGAGCCAAACTTTGCGATGGGCGGCTTCCGCTCTCTGCCGGCGCGCGCCGCGCGCTGGCGACCCGAACAAGGGATCGGCCTCGAGCATGTCAGCCTGGGGCCGGCCCCGACCGGATTTCTGATCCGCGGCACCATTATCGGCGAGCTCGGCGGAAGCCCCTACGGCGTCTTCTACCGCCTCAGCTGCGACGACGCCTGGCGCACGCGCTCCCTGATCCTTGCCGCAACCTCCGGCCGCAGCATCGACATCCGTTCCGATCGTCAGGGCCATTGGCACGAAGCCGGCGGACGTCCGCTCGACCATCTCGACGGTGCCATCGACGTCGATCTCGCCGGCTCCGCCTTCACCAACACCCTGCCGATCCGCCGTCTGAAGCTCGCCGAAGGTGCATGCTCCGGCGAGCTCACCATGGTCTACGTACCCTTCGACACGTTCAGGCCCGTCCCCGACCATCAGATCTACACCTGCCTTGAGCAGGGATCTCTCTATCGCTACGAAGCCGCAGATCGCTCCTTCACGGCCGAGCTTCCCGTCGATGAGGACGGTCTTGTGCGCGACTACCCGACCTTGTTCCGACGAATTCCTGTCGACATTTCGTAAAGAGTGAACACCACAAGGCCTTGCCTTTGCCACACCCTGCCGCAACAAGGGATGGGGTGCATCGGCCGTATCGGTTCACGGCGCGCAATGGCAGGGAGGGCAGCATCTACGAGCAGGGCATTTATCTCGTTGTTCTGATCGGCACGGCGCTCGTGCTGGTCGCGGCTTTTTCGAGCCTCATCGCTTTCCGCTTCGGCGCACCCCTCCTGCTCGTCTTTCTCCTGATCGGCCTCGCCGCCGGCACCGACGGGCTCGGCCTCGATTTCGACAATGCACCTGTCGCCTACTTCGTCGGGTCACTCGCGCTCGCCGTCGTCTTGTTCGATTCAGGTTTTCGAACGCCCCTTGCCGCCTTCAAGCAGGCAGCGCTGCCGGCCTTGTCGCTCGCCACTTTCGGCGTCGTTCTGACCGCAGGCCTCGTCGGGCTGTGCACGCATTACCTCACCGACTTTTCCTGGCTCGAATCCTTCCTTCTCGGCTCCATCGTCGCCTCCACCGATGCGGCGGCGGTCTTCTTTCTGCTGCGCGTCGGCAACATCTCGATCCGCGACCGCGTGCGCTCGACGCTCGAAGTCGAATCCGGCTCCAACGACCCGATCGCCATCTTCCTCACACTGACGCTCGTCTCGGTTCTCGCCACCGGCGAGGCGATCAAGCCGCAACAGCTCGCGGGCGACGTCCTCACCGGCTTTCTCGTGCAAATGGGGCTCGGCGTCGCCGGCGGCCTCGTCGGCGGGCGGCTCATCCTGTGGCTCGTCGAAAAGCTCGACCTCGACCGCGGCCTGATGCCGATCTTCGTTCTGGCGCTGTCGCTGATGGTCTTCGCGGCCGCCGGCGCGATCGGCGGCTCCGGCTTCCTCGCCGTCTATATCGCCGGGCTGATCGCCGGCAATGCACGGCTGCGCGCGGCCGCAAGCCTCCTGCGCTTTCAGGATGGCATGACCTGGCTTGCCCAGATCATCATGTTCCTGGTCCTCGGGCTTTTCGCCACGCCGTCGCAATTTCCGATCATCGTCGGCGACGCGATCGCCATCGGGCTCTTTCTGATCTTCATCGGCCGTCCCCTTGCCGTCGCACTGTGTCTCATCCCCTTTCGCTTTCCGCGTGCGGAGACGGCATTCGTCTCCTGGGTCGGCCTGCGCGGCGCCGTTTCCATTCTGCTCGCGATCACGCCCCTCATCTCGGAGATCCCGAACGGCCGCGCCCTCTTCAACTTCGCCTTCATCATCGTGCTCGTCTCGCTCATCGTGCAGGGCTGGACGGTCGGCACGGTCGCGCGCCGCCTCGGTCTCGTTCTGCCGCCGCGGCTCGGCCCGCTGGAGAAGGTCACGCTCGACCTTCCCGGCACACGCCATCACGAGCTCCTGACCTACCGCGTCATCGCCGACAGCCCGGTGGCGCGCGGCGAGCGCATTCCGCGCTGGGCTCGGCCCTCGCTCGTGCTGCGCAGCGGCCGCTCGCTCTCCTTCCAGGATGCAGGACGCCTCCAACCGGGCGATTACGTCTACATCGTCATTCCCGGCGCCTTTCCGCATCTTCTCGACCGGCTTTTCGCAAGCCGCGCCGAGCTCGACCCGCAGGACGTCGAATTCTTCGGGGATTTCACCGTCGATCCGCAGCGTCCGGCGCGCGAATTGGCCGAGGCCTATGAGCTGGAGCTTGCCGCCGAAGAGGCCGATTGGACGATCGCGGAACTCATCGCGGCGCGTGTCAGCGGCACCCCGGAATATGGCGACCGCGTCGTTCTCGGCGATATCGAACTCATCGTCCGCGACGCCGATCCGAAGGGCCGCATCACCTCTGTCGGCGTGTCCCTCGACCCGCCGAAACCCTCCGAAAGCATCGTGACCATATTGAGCGTGGGCGGCATCTGGCACTGGCTCACCACCCCCTTCCGCCGCGGCAAAGACGAAGAAAAGCCGCGCACAAAAGCCCATCTCGACAGCCTGCAGAAGGAGGCGCGTCCCACGCGCGCGGCCCCCGCCGAGGAAGCTTGAGCACCGCTTGCCTTCGCCCGTTCTGCCTGTATGTTCCCGGGCGAATATTCATGTGATGGGGGAGAATTCATGGCCAGTTTCCGCACACTTGACGATGCGGGTGACATCACCGGCAAGCGCGTTCTGCTGCGTGTCGATCTGAACGTGCCGGTGCACGACGGGCGCGTCACCGACCGCACCCGCATCGAGCGGGTGGCGGGCACCATTCGCGAGCTCTCCGACAAGGGCGCGCGCGTTGCCCTCCTCGCCCATTTCGGCCGCCCGAAAGGCAAGCCCGTGCCGGAGATGTCGCTCGGCCAGATCGCCGGCGATGTGGCCGAGGTGATCGGCAAGCCCGTGGAATTCTGCGAAGATTGCGTCGGCGACAAGGCGGCCCACGCCATCGACAGCCTCGGCAATGGCGGCATCGTGCTTCTGGAGAACACCCGCTTCTATGCGGGCGAGGAAAAGAACGACGCGGACTTCACCGCCGAGCTCGCCAAGAACGGCGACATCTACGTCAATGACGCCTTTTCGGCCGCGCACCGCGCCCACGCCTCCACCGAGGGCCTCGCCCACCACATGCCGGCCTATGCGGGCCGTGCCATGCAGGAGGAGCTGGAGGCTCTCGAGAAGGCGCTCGGCCGGCCGAAGCGTCCCGTCCTCGCCATCGTCGGCGGCGCCAAGGTGTCCACCAAGATCGACCTTCTCGCCAATCTCGTGAAGAAGGTGGACGCGCTCGTCATCGGCGGCGGCATGGCGAATACGTTTTTGCATGCCAAGGGCGTAGCCATCGGCAAGTCGCTGTGCGAGGCGGATCTCGCCGAAACTGCCCGCCGCATCATGACGGAGGCGGCCTCTTCGGCCTGCGCCATCGTGCTGCCGCAGGACGTCGTGGTCGCCAAGGAATTCAAGGAGAACGCGGCCTGCGAAACGCTTCCCCTCGACAAGGTGCCCGAGGACGGCATGATCCTCGACGTCGGCCCTGAGAGCATCGCCGCCGTCAACGAATGGATCGACAAGGCCGAAACCCTCGTCTGGAACGGCCCGCTCGGCGCTTTCGAGACGAAGCCGTTCGACAAGGCGACGGTCGCCTGCGCCCGCCATGCGGCGGAGGCCACCAAGGCCGGTTCGCTCATCTCGGTCGCCGGCGGCGGCGACACCGTCTCCGCCCTGCATCAGGCGGGTGTCGCGGACGATTTTTCCTACGTTTCGACCGCCGGCGGAGCCTTCCTGGAATGGATGGAAGGCAAGGAACTGCCGGGCGTCACGGCCTTGAAGAAGGCCTGATCGGCCCAACATTGGCCACACCGGCCTGCATCCTGCGGGCACTTGGAACGGAGGATTGAATGACGGAACGCCTCGAAGACATCGCCAACAAGATGGTGGCGGAAGGCAAGGGCATCCTTGCGGCCGACGAAAGCACCGGCACCATCAAGAAGCGCTTCGATACGATCAGCCTCACCTCGACGGAGGAATCGCGCCGCGACTACCGCGAAATGCTGTTCCGCGCCGACGCGATGAAGGACTACATTTCCGGCGTCATTCTCTTCGACGAAACTCTTCGCCAGGCGGCGCGCGACGGCACGCCGTTTTCCAAAATCATTCAGGATGCGGGCGCGGTGCCCGGCATCAAGGTCGATCAGGGCGCCAAGGACATGGCGCTCTCGCCGGGCGAGAAGGTCACGGAAGGCCTCACGGGTCTGCGCGGCCGCCTCAAGGAATATTACGAACTCGGCGCGCGTTTCGCCAAATGGCGCGCCGTCATCACCATCGACGGCCCGCTGCCGTCCTGGAACTGCGTCAAGGCGAACGCCCATGCGCTCGCCCGCTATGCGGCGCTCTGCCAGGAAAACGGCATCGTCCCGATCGTCGAGCCGGAGGTGCTGATGGATGGCGAGCGCGCCAAGCACGACATCGACCGCTGCTACGAGGTCACGGAGTGGACCTTGAAGACGGTCTTCACCGAGCTCTACGACGCCAATGTCATGCTGGAAGGCATGATCTTGAAGCCGAACATGATCGTCCCGGGCGACCATTCCGGCCAGAAGGCGAGCGTCGAAGAGGTCGCGGAGAAGACGCTGCGTTGCCTCAAATCCTGCGTGCCGCCGGCCGTTCCGGGCATCGCCTTCCTCTCCGGCGGTCAGTCGGACGAACAGGCGACGGCACATCTCTCCGCCATGAACGCCATGGGCCAGCTTCCCTGGAAGCTCACCTATTCCTATGGCCGCGCCCTGCAGACGGCAGCTCTCAACGCCTGGGGCGGCAAGATGGAGAACGAGGCCGCCGGTCAGCGCGCCTTCAACCACCGTGCGCGCATGAATTCGCTTGCGGCGACGGGCCGGTGGAGCGAAACGGAGGAGAAGAAGGCCGCCTGAGGCCTCTCTCAAACAATCGCCGAATTTGCGACGTTGAGGAGGCGGAGACGCCTCCTTTCGTTTATGTGCCAGGACGATGACCCAGAAAACCGATGCCGATCAGATGACGCCCCGGCCGGCGCAAGACGAAGCCCTCCCCCCGCAGATCTTTTTGATCGCGCCATCCTCCGGGGACGAGACGAAGGATGTCGAGGCGCTCGAAACCGCCCTTGCCGCCGCGCCCGTGGCGGCCGTCCTCATCACCGCCTCGCCGAGCGAGATCGAGACGGAGGCACGCGCCCGCCGCCTCGTCCCCGTGATCCAGGCAGCCGGCGCTGCAGCGCTCCTTGAGAATTTCACCCGTGCCGCGGGCCATGTCGGCGCCGACGGCGTGCATATCGCCAACGGTCACCAGAACCTCGTCATCGCCGCGGAGAGCTTTCGCCCGCAGCGCATCGTCGGCGCGGGCAAGCTTAAGACGCGCGACATCGCCATGCTCGCTGGCGAACTTGACATCGATTATCTCTTCTTCGGCGAACCCGACGGCGACAGCCACGACGCGCCGCATCCGAAGGCACTCGCTCTTGCCGAATGGTGGGCGAGCATGATGGAGGTTCCGGCCGTCATCATGGCCGGCGCGAGCCTTGAGACCCTGCCGGAGGCCGTGGCGACGGGGGCCGAATTCGTGGCCCTCCGCCGCGCCGTCTGGGAAGCGCCGGACGGCCCGGCGGAAGCCATGCGGCGCGTCTCCGAGATCATCCTGCAGCGGCCGGTGGCGGCATGAAGCCTCTCTCTGCCCCTGCCCTTGTCGTTGCCGCGACGCTCCTCTCGACGGGTTTTGCATCGTCTGCGTTCGCCCAAAGCGGCACGCCTCTGACACCGCCCGATGCGGCCGGCGGGCAGGCCCCTGGAAGCCCCAAAGCAACGCTGCCCTCGCCCATTCCCCCGAAAGCGCCCGGAACCCCGACGGTCGATGGCCTCGGCGCCTCGATTCCGTCGGAAGAGATCGACAGCCGGCAGCTCGAAAACCGCATCGACCAGTCTCTGAAGGATGCCGGCCTCGTCCCGGACAGCAACGTCGATCGTGCCTATGGCGCGTTCCAGCGCGGGCATTTTCTGACCGCCTTTGCGATCGCCCTGCAGCAGGCGGAAGCCGGCAGAACGGCGGCCCAGACCCTTCTCGGCGAACTCCTGTCCCGCGGTCTCGGCGTCAAGACGGACTACAAGGAAGCGGCAGGCTGGTACGAGCTCGCCGCCAAGGCCGGCGACCGCGAAGCGCTCTACGCGCTCGGCCGGCTTTATCTCGACGGCCGCGGTGTCGAGCAGGACGACGCCAAAGCGGCCACCTATTTTCAGCGCGCGGCCGATCTCGGGCAGCCGGTCGCCGAGCGCGAACTCGCCTATCTCCTCTTGCAGGGCAAGGGCGTCGAGAAGAACGCCATGCTCGCCGCTGCGCATTTGCGCAATGCCGCGCGCGCCGGCGACAGCGATGCGCAATACGCCTTGGCCGGCCTTTACCGCGAGGGCGTCGGCGTCGTTGCCAATCCCGCCGAAGCCGCCCGCTGGTATGCGACGGCGGCCCGCAACGGCCATATCGCCTCGCAGATCGAATACGCCATCATGCTGTTCAACGGCGAAGGTCTGAGAAAAGACGAAAAGACGGCCGCGCAATGGTTTCGCCAGGCCGCTCTTGCCGACAATCCGGTGGGCGAATTGCGCTACGCCAAGCTCCTGAAGGACGGGCTCGGCGTCGACAAGGACGAGGTCGAAGCCGCGCGCTGGTATCTCATCGCCCGCTCCCACGGCCTCAAGGAGCCGTTCATGGAAGGCTGGCTGATGGGTCTTCCCTCCGGTATCCGCAAGGAAGCCGACGCCAGGGTCGCCTCATGGCCGGGCGTGCCGACGCCGCAACCCGCCGCCGCCAGCTCAGGACCCGGCGCCACAGGCCGCCAGGGCGCCCAAGCCCCTCAAGACCCAGCCCCGCAAAGAAAAATGGAACCCGAGGCAGCCGCTGCCGGTTCTGCGAATGGGAGTGATGGGCCTCGGACCAAAGAGCCCGACCGGCTGCCGGCGGGGGCTTCGCCGAAAGTGACGCACTCTCCTGGGGAAACAGGAGCTGCTGTGGACAAGCCAGGCGAATAGGGCTATATCGCCTCCGCCCGGTCGTACGGCGGCAGCGGGCACTCCAACTGTTATTCTTTGGGCGTATGCGGCGGCGGACGCGGTCTGCCACCTGCCCGATACTTCCGCCGCGGGTTTCTGTGGCAAGTGAAAGAGACGAAAGGAACGGGATCAACGTGCAAGTCGTCGTCAGAGACAACAATGTCGATCAGGCGCTGAAAGCGCTGAAGAAGAAGATGCAGCGTGAAGGCATCTTCCGTGAAATGAAGCTGCGTAACTTCTACGAAAAGCCGTCTGAGAAGAAGGCGCGCGAGAAGGCCGAGGCGATCCGCCGGGCGCGCAAACTGGCCCGCAAGCGGGCGCAGCGCGAAGGCCTCATCCCTGGCAAGCGGCGCGGCCGGTAAGCTTCCCTCGACACATCCGCCCTTATTCGCATTGGGCTCGCGACTTGAGGAACACCGCTTCTATGGCGAAAGCATCCTCTTTGCGTTCTTGGCTGGCCGCCGGTGCTCTTGCACTGGCTGTGGCCGGCTGTCAGTCGCTCGGCAATAACGGGCTGTCGAACATCTCGGTCGATCCCGATACGGGGTCGGAAGCCAATATCGGATCGCTGACTTCGGTCATCGAGCGCAATCCGCGCGATCCGGCGGCTTACAATGTGCGCGGCGCAGCGTACGGCAAGGCGGGCGAATACAAGCGGGCGTTGGATGACTTCAACACCGCTTTGCAGCTCGACCCGAATTTTGCGCCGGCCTATGCCAATCGGGGCCTCATCCACCGCCTGCGCGGGGATACCCAGGAGGCGTTCAACGATTACAGCCGGGCGATCCAGGCCGACCCGAACTACGCCACGGCCTATGTCGGGCGCGGGACGATCTATCGCCAGCAGGGCCGCCTCAACGAAGCTCTGTCGGATTACAGCTCGGCCGTGCGCCTCGATCCCACGGATCCGCAGGCCTTCCACAATCAGGGCCTCGCCTACCAGGCGTCGGGCAACCATACGGCCGCGATCGAATCCTTCACCAAGGCGATCGGCCTCTCGCCGCTGGCCTCCGAGCCCTTCAATGGCCGCGGCCAGAGCTACATGGCCATCGGCGATTTCAAGACGGCACTCGACGATTTCGATGAAGCCGTGAAGCGCGATCGCAATTCCTACATCGCCTGGACGAATCAGGGTCTGGCTTTGGAAGCCCTCGGCGACCGCAAGAAGGCGTTCAACTCCTTCGCCCGCGCCTCGACCCTCAACCCGCGCTATCAGCCGGCCAAAGAAGGCATGCACCGCACCAGCTCCACCTGAGCCGCGGACCTTCCCTCGCCTGCGGCATCAGAGCTCAGGCGATTTCATCCACATCGGAATGATCGGCAGGCAGGTTTTCTCGGCCTGCATCGTCACCGTCTGGCGCGTCGTCGCATGCCCCAGCGGAGAGCCTCCGCGCCTTTCCGGCCGAGGCGGAGCGGCTGCCACTCTTCTCCGCAAGGCAGGAAAGGGCGATCTTCAGGAGGTTGGCGCAATGGCGGTGGCAGGCGGCCTCCGCGGCAATCGCATCGTGCCGGTCGATCGCGGACGCGATTTCCCGCATCCCCCTCAGACATTCTTCCATATAGCGTTCGCCGCCGACGCCGGCGGCGCGCAATTGCCGCTGCCGCAGATAGATTGAACTGAGCGCGCTGGCGGCGAGCCGATTGCCCGCCCCCTCCATGATGGTCGCACCGAAGCGGCCGGCGATTTCGAAGAAGCCGGGCCCGTCGAGCGGCGGCTCGATCTCGGCCAGCTCATCGGCGATGTGGCGGAGTTCGGCGCGGCTCTTTTTGCTCGCCTTGTCAGCGAATTGCGCGGCGACCAGCCCTTCGAGGACCGCCCGGGTGGCGTAGATGTCGTCAGCTTCTTTTTTGCCGCAGGGCGCCACGATCGCGCCCTTGTGCGGCACCGAGACGGCAAGCCCCTCGCTCTCGAGGGCGCGCAGCGCTTCGCGCAGCGACGTCCGGCTGATGCCGAGGGCCTGGCAGAGATGGCGCTCGCGCAAAGGCGTTCCCGGCGGGAGCTCGCCCGAGGCGATGGCCTCGCGCAACCGCTCCGTCAGCCGCGCGCGCAACGGGGTCGCAGACGCCACGTCGGAGACGATCTTCGTCAGCATGGCGCAGCCCCCGCGCCGCGACCGAGATGCCGCCACGGTCGTGCAACTGACTCGTTAGCTCGCCTTGAGACAATTCCGGCACGAAAAACTGTGCAGTATCCCAATATATGAAATGTCGCGGTGAAGCCGGCCCGCACCCGCCCTGCTCCATAGAATGCGGGAGCCGCTGACGCCTGCCGGCTCTTTGGAAGGAAGGTCATATCCCCCTGGAGCGTTTTGTATTTCTATGTCCCGCCGCAATAAGCCTTTTACTGCCGCTGAATGACTGGATCAATATTCCTGAGTGATTGCGGCCTGCGACCATTGGCGGATTGAATCTTAAGCTGACGAGCGAACGCAGAATAAATTGCCAAGGCCGTTCAGCTCGCCGCCCCTTTCGGCTAGACAGCGTCATCATAAAAGGAAACGCCTGAAAGGTTCTCTCATGCCCCCATCGACTGCAGCAGGATCGCTCGATCTTGAGCACCTTCGCGAATGGATCGGCCGCAGCGAGACGGTGCGCGACGTCGTCACACCGCATCTCGTCGCCGCCTTCCGCGCCACGATGGATGTGGAGCCCGGCACGCCGAAACCGGGCGAGGAGGCCCCCGCCGCAATTCACTGGTGCCTCGCGCCGGCCACCGTGCCGATGTCCGGACTTGGTCCGGACGGACATCCATGCCGCGGAGGCTTTCTGCCGCCCGTGCCGCTGCCGCGCCGCATGTGGGCCGGTGGTCGCCTCGAATTGGAAGGTCCGATCCTCGTCGGAGACGAGGTCGAGCGCCGCTCGCTGGTGCGCGACGTCGTGCGCAAGGAGGGCCGCACCGGCGAGCTCTGCTTCGTGACCGTCGACCACGAGATCTCCACGAGCCGCGGCCTTGCCATTCGCGAGCGCCAGGATCTCGTTTATCGCGAGGCCGCCCCGACAAGCCCGGCCGCGTCACCGCGCTCTCAGCAGGCCGCGGCAAAACCGTCGCCGGAGGCCCCGCAGGCGGAACAGCAAAGGCCGGTCACCGCCGATGCGGTGCGCCTCTTCCGCTATTCGGCGCTCACCTTCAACGGCCACCGCATCCATTACGATCGCCGCTATTGCATCGAAGAGGAAGGCTATCCGGGCCTCGTCGTGCACGGCCCCATGCAGGCGACCTGGCTTCTGCATTACGCCGCCGAGCTCAAAGGAAGGCTTCCGAAAACCTTCGATTTCCGCGGCGTCAAACCGTTCTTCGACGGCACCCCGGCCACGCTCAACGCCACGGAGAAGGACGACGGCCTTTCCCTCTGGGTCGCAGCCGACGGCGCCCCCACCATGCAGGCCACGGCCGCCTGGTAGGCAATATCGATTGCTGAACCGCGCCTCAGCACTTCGCTGAGGCGGAGGATCTGGGATTGGTGCGAAAGGGTCTTAGGCGACCTGGCGCTCGGCCTTTTTCACCATTTCCGCGCCGTAATCGCCGAAGAGGAAGCCGTTGGCGAATTCCGCTTCCGGCAACAGCGCGGCGAGCTTCGCCTGCGCCTCGTCTCCCGAAATCTTGCGGTCGAGGCGCTGGCGATAGAGCTCCGCCACCGCGACCATGTCGCAATCGTGCGGCGACAGGCGGAAGGAATTGACGCCGGCCTGCATCAGGATGTCGAGCTCGCCGAGGGCGCTGCCATAAGCGAACGACAGCGTCTGCACGCCGTTGATGGCGAGAAAATCCCCGCCGTCGAGCGTCTTCACCGGCAACCCGTCGGCATCGAGGCCACAGACGAACTGGCAGGAATCCTTCGACACTTTGTGGATGCGCGCGTGATAGCAGCGCCCGGAAATGGCGAGCGGCACGCGCCCGAAAGCCCACACTTCCGTGTCGAGATCGAGGGCAGAACCCGCCTTCGCCAGGCTCTCCACCGAGGCGATCGGCAGTTCCGGCGGCAGGCACACATGCTTGGCCCCGCGTCCGGCGAGCCAGGACAGCGTGCCCTCGTTGTAGACGTTCACGAGCGGCCCGACGGCAATCTTCCGCCCCGGCTCCAGATAGCGCAGCATGGTGAGGTCGTTGACCTCGATCACATGCTCCTCGTCCTTGGCGAGCCCGGCGCCCGCCTTGCGCTCGCGCGGCAGCGTGATGAGCGCCAGCGACGACACCACGACCTCCTTGCCGGCCGCCTCCAGCCGCTCGACGGCCTCGCTGATGACGTCGTTGTAGAACGGCAGCCGTTTGGAGCAGACGACCTCGCCGAGACAGACGCGATCGACCGGCGCTTCGTCGGCGATCCGGGCATAGAAGTCCGCCCATTTCTCCACCGGCCAGTTGAACAGGACGGGTCCGAGCGTGAGCAATGCTTGTCCGGCCACGGTTACACCTCTTATCGTTTTGTGAGACCGGCGCTCAGCGCCAGGTCTTGCTGTAAGCGCCGGAGGTCGTCGTCTGACCCTCCGTCAGCCGCTGGAGTTCGTTCGCCATGATCGGCAGGCCCTTCGCCTGCGCCTCCACCGCCTTGCGGAAGGTGTGCACCACGGTCTTCGTATAGGAGCGGCTGCGCTGCCGGCCCTCGATCTTGAGCGCCGTCACGCCGGCGGAGGCGAATTCGGTGATCAGCGTCGCCGCGTCGAGGCTTGCCGGATCCTCGAACACATGCCCCTGATAATCGCCGGCCTGGAAGCAGCCCTTGCACAGCGTCGGATAAGGCGCCGGCGCGTCCTTCTTCACCCGGTTGATGGTGAAATCGCCAAGCCCGCAGACGAGCTCGCTGCCCTCTTCCTTGTAATGCACGTGGCTTGCCGGCGAACAGGCGCCGTTCATGTTGGGCGAGCGCCCGGTCGCGTAAGCGGACAGCGCGCAGCGCCCCTCCGCCATCACGCACAGCCCGCCGAAGACGAACACCTCCGTCTCGCATTCGATCTCGCGGTTGATCGCGGCGATCTCCTGCACGGTCAAAACGCGCGGCAGCACCACGCGCCGCACGCCGAAAGTCTCGGCATAGAAATTGATCGCGTCGGGATTGGCGGCGGCCGCCTGCACCGAGAGATGCCGGCGCAGCCCCGGCTGATGGTTGGCCGCGTAATCGAGCAGCCCGACATCGGCAAGGATCACCGCGTCGGCGCCGAACCGGGCCGCATCGTCAACGGCCGCCCGCCAGAGTTCGGGCGCGCCGGCGCGGGGAAAGGTGTTGATGGCGACGAGAACCTTCGAGCCGCGCCGATGCGCGTAGTCGATCGATTCTTCCATCTCGGCCCGCGAGAAATTCAGGCCCGGGAAGTTGCGTGCATTGGTTTCGTCGCGGAAGCCGCAATAAACCGTGTCGGCGCCCGCCTCGACGGCGGCGCGAAGCGCGGCCGGAGTGCCGGCCGGGCAGACGAGCTCAAGGGGTTTCACGTAAAGGCCTCGTTCTCATCGCTGCGGGAAAGGGGAAGCCCGGTGATCCGGGCGGCAACGGGCGTCACGCCGCGCAGAAACGGCTCGATCGCCGGGCGGAACGGCCCGAAGGCGATCGCCGCCTCCTCCATCAGATCGATTTCGGCATCGTCGAGCGCATTGCGCAGCGCCAGCACCGCCTCCGTGTCGCCCTCGATGATGATATCGCGCGAGAAGAACAGCGCGTCGCCATCGAAGGTGCCGTGGATCATGCCCATCAGCGCGCCGAGCGGACCGGCGATGCGGCCGTCCCACGCGCCTGCCCGCTCACGCCGCAGCGGCTCCACGGTCGGATGCTCCGGATCGGGCTTCAGACGAAAGACGAAAGGCAGATCCGTCGGATCGATCAAAAACACCTTCTCGGCATGATGATCGAGCCGCAGAAACAGCCCCGGGCGACGGCGAATCAGCCCGGAAACCAGCCTCTCCAGCATGAGCCGCAACGGCAGAAGCGGCAAAGGACGCATGAGCAGGCGCACGGGCGCCGGCACTGCGACGATATTGGGGGAAGTTTGCATCACCGTCCAATCCAGCGACAAACAAACGGGAACGTCCTTGATCTAGCTCAAAGCAGCCGCCCTGCCCCTGCCGCATCGAGCCACAGAGGAGGCGCCGGTGACCTTTCGAGACCTGCCACATTTCCGCAATCTGCGTGACTTCCTGAGGCATCTCGAAGGTGCGGGGGACTTCCGGCACATTTCGGCGCCGGTTTCCATGGTGCACGAAGTCACGGAGATCCACCGCCGCGTCCTGCAGGCGGGCGGACCGGCGCTGCAGCTCGACAATGCGCGCGATGCGGCAGGCGAGCCGGCCTCGATGCCGGTCGTCGTCAATCTCTTCGGCACGGTCGAGCGCGTCGCCGCCGGCTTCGGCGTCAAGAAGGAGCGCCTCGGAGAGCTCGGCGAGATGATGGCCTCGCTGCGCGCGCCGCAGCCGCCGAGCGGCCTGCGCGATGCGATCGCGCATCTGCCCATGCTGAAGGCGGCGCTCAACACGCGCCCCGACAGCGTGCGCAACGCCCCCTGCCAGGCGGAGCTGCTGCGCGGGGCGGACGCAAAACTCTCCCGCCTGCCGATCCAGACCTGCTGGCCGGGCGAACCGGCGCCGCTCATTTCCTGGCCGCTCGTCATCACCCGTCCGCCCGACAACGGACCGCTCAATGTCGGCGTCTACCGGCTGCAGGTTCTCGACGACACGCATCTCATCACCCGCTGGCTCGCCCATCGCGGCGGCGCCGCCCATCACCGCGCCTGGGCGAAACAGGGCAAGGACATGCCGGTGGCGATCGTCATCGGCGCCGACCCTGCCACCCTCCTCTCGGCCGTGATGCCGATCCCCGAAACCCTGTCGGAGCTCGATTTCGCCGGTCTCATCCGAGGCGAACGACCGAAAGTGGTGCAGGGGCTGACCGTTCCCCTCCCCGTGCCGTCGGAAGCGGAGATCGTCATCGAAGGCTATGTCTCGGCGGAAGAGACGGCGCCCGAAGGGCCTTACGGCGACCACACCGGCTATTACAACGCCGTCGAGCCCTTCCCGGTGATGCGCGTGACGGCGATCACCCATCGCCGCGATCCCTTGTATCTTTCGACCTTCACCGGCCGTCCGCCGGACGAGCCCTCGGTCATGGGCGAGGCGCTCAACTATCTCGCCAAGCCGCTCATCATTCAGCAGATGCCGGAAATCTCCGACGTCTGGCTGCCGCCGGACGCCTGCTCCTACCGGCTCGCCATCGTCTCCATCAAGAAGCGCTATCCGGGTCAGGCGCGGCGCGTCATGATGGGCATGTGGGGGATGCTGCCGCAGTTCAGCTACACCAAGGGCATCGTCGTCGTCGACGACGACATCGACGTCCACAACGGCGCCGACGTCCTGTGGGCCCTGTCGACGCGCATGGACCCTTCGCGCGACCTCATGCAGCTGGAATCGACCCCCATCGACTATCTCGATTTCGCCTCGCCGGAATTCGGCCTCGGCGGCAAGCTCGGCATCGATGCGACCAACAAGATCGGGGCGGAGACGCACCGCGAATGGGGCACGGTCCTCGACATGTCGCCGGAGGTGAAGGCGCGCGTCGATCAGATGTGGCCGAAACTCGGCCTCTCCGGTCTCGATCAGATCCGCTCCCTGCGCAAGACCGGCTGAGGGCTTAACCCCTCTCTACTCCGGCAGCCGGAGCACGGCCTCGAACCCGTCTTCGCGCCCCGCGGCCGGCGAGGACAGCGTGAGCACAGCGCCGGAGCCCGCCGCAATCGCCTGCGCGATGGCGAGACCGAGCCCGGCGCCCTTGGCACGCGTCGCCCCGCGCTCGAAGCGCCCGCGAAGGCGTTTCAGCTCGTCGGAGCCGACGACGGCGCCACCATTGACGACCCGCACGACATTGTCGCTCGGCACCTCGATCTCGATCATCCCCTTCGGCTCGCCGTGCTTCAGCGCGTTCTCGATGAGATTGCGCACAAGGATCGCAAACGCGTCGGCATCCATATGCGAGACGAGGCGCCCGTTTGTGACAAGCCGCAGACGCGCGTTTTCCGGCTCGGCGCGGCGGAATTCTTCGACGAGATGTCCGAGAACCGTCGTCAGATCCTGCTCGGCCTCGGCGATCAGCCCGGCGCCTTCGGCGCGTGCGAGCTGCATCAGCTTTTCCGACAGGGACGACAGCCGCGTCAGCCCCGCCTCGATATGGCGCCCACGCTCGCGCACCGCCTCGTCCTTGCTGACGGCGATGAGCCGCTGCGTGTGGGCGAGAGCCGCGGCGATCGGGGTGCGCAGCTCATGGGCGCTGTTCGCCGTGAAACTTCGCTCCGCTTCGAGCGCCCGCCGCAGCCGCTCCATCAGCCGGTTGACGGCATCGGCGATCGGTTCGATCTCCGCCGGCAATCCACCGTCCGCGATCGGCGACAGATCGCCCTCGCCGCGCGCTTCGATGGCACCGCGGAAAGACCGGATCGGCCGAATGCTGACCCGCACGAACCACCACACGCCAAAAAGACTTGCCGGGATGAGCCCGAGGAGCGGCAGGAACAGCGTTCCCGCAGCCTCGAGCGCCGCCTCGCGGCGATGGGCGAGCGTTTCGGCGACCTCCATGATGATCGTGCCGCTCACCGCCTTCTCGCCATAGATGCGATGCGTCTTCGTCGTGCGGAAACCGTGCGCCGGCGTGTCGGGGAAATCCGCCGGGACGGCATCGTGCGATTGCATCAGGATACGGCCCTTCGAATCGCGCACGAGATAGGTCAGAAACTCCTTGTGCTCGCCGATCGGTGTGACCCGGCGCCCGCCTGCGCCCGCGCTCCTTTCCACGATATCGAGGACGGCGAGCGGCAACAGCCGTTGCGCGGTCTCCTGCAGCGCGCTGTCATAGGCCTCGTCCAGCTCTTCGCGGATCACGAGGCCGGCCGCGACCGCTGCCGCCAGCCACATCGCCGTGACCCCGATCGCCAGCCCGAGGCTCAGGCGGCGCTGCAGGCTCGGCGCACCCGTCCAGATCCGCCACCTCATCGTTTCAGCCGGTAGCCCATGCCGCGCACGGTCTCGATCCTGTCATGCCCGAGCTTCTTGCGCAGGCGGCTGATATGCACCTCGATCGTGTTGCTCTCCACCTCCGCGCCGAAGGGATAAAGCCGCTCTTCGAGCTGCGTCTTCGACAGAAGCGTCCCGGGATGCTGGAGAAGGCCTTCGAGCAGCGCCCATTCGCGCGCCGTCACCTCCACCGGACGCCCGCTGCGATAGACGGAGCGGCCGGCGAGATCGAATTCGATGTCGCCGAGCGTCACGAGCGGGTTGGGATTGCCGGCATAGCGTCGTGACACGGCGGCAAGCCGCGCCGACAGCTCCGACAGATTGAACGGTTTGACGAGATAATCGTCGGCGCCGGAATTGAGCCCGGCGATCCGGTCGGAGATCTGGTCGCGCGCCGTCAGGATGATGACGGGCGTCACGTCTCCGCCGCTGCGCAGCCGGCGCAGCAGGCCGAGCCCCGGCCCGTCCGGCAGCATCAAGTCGAGAAGCAGGAGATCGTAAGGCGTGGAATGGATCGCCGCTTCCGCATCGGCGATCGTCTCGACCCAGTCGATCGCATGTCCCTCATCGGCGATGTGTTCATGCACGGCGTCGCCGAGAAGCCGATCGTCTTCCACGAGCAGAACCCGCATCGTCGCCCCCGAACTTTATGCGCGAAACTTCCCCCGATACGGGGGGAACCTGAAGCCAGCCTGAAGCCGAGAAGATCGTGCTTCAGGCTGGCTTCAGGCACCACCCCCATCTTGCTCCCATGGCCGATGCGCAAAGGCCGATCCGACTGGAGAGCAAGATGAAGAAGCTTATCACCGCAACCGTTCTGACGCTCGGCGCAATGACCGCCGGCACCGCTTTCGCAAGCGACGACGCACGCTGCAACGCCCCGATGGCCGAATGGCAGCCGCGCGAAGCGCTGCAGCAGCAGCTTGAGAGCAAGGGCTGGGAAGTCCGCCAGATCAAGACCGAAGACGGCTGCTACGAAGCCTATGCGATCGACGATCAGGGCAAGCGTGTCGAAGCCTATTTCGACCCGAAGACCCTCGAGATGGTGCGCCAGGGCCGCGGGGACCGCGACTGAGATGGACGCACCGACGATCAAGGTCTGGGACCCCCTCGTCAGGCTCTTTCACTGGAGCCTGGTGGCGAGCTTCACCGTCGCCTGGCTCACCGGCGACGAAGTGATGTCGGTGCATGAATGGGCGGGATATGCGGCCGGCGCCCTCGTCGCCTTCCGCGTCCTTTGGGGTCTCGTCGGCCCCAGATATGCCCGCTTCGGCCAGTTCGTCCGCTCGCCCGGCAATGTCACTCGCTACCTCAAGGCGGCGGTGCGAGGCGATGAGCCCCGCTACATCGGCCACAACCCGCTCGGCGCCTTGATGGTCCTCGCTCTCATCCTCGCCATGGCCGCGACGGCCGTCACCGGCTGGATGATGACGCTCGATGCCTATTGGGGCGTGGACTGGGTGGAAGAGACCCATGAAGCCCTCGCCAACATCATGCTCGTCATGGTGCTCGCACATGTCGTCGGCGTGCTCTTCGAGAGCTACCGCCACAAGGAGAACCTCGTCAAAGCTATGATCGGCGGCAGCAAACGTGCCCCCCGCCCCGCCGACATCGCTTGACGAGCGTTGCGGCGCCCCGGCCTCGCCGGGGCGCCGTTTTCATGTCTCTCGCCGTGTTCAGGTTTCTCCAAGCCGCGCACAGGCAAGACAGAGCCGCGCCATCGGATCGGCCTTCAGACGGCCGAAGGCGATCGGCTCCTCGCAGCTCGCGCAATAGCCGTATTCCCCGTCAGACAGTCGTCTGAGCGCAGCCTTGAGCCCGTCGATGCGGGCCGTCCTGCGTTTCTGGGAGGCGAGCGCCATCGCCTGCACCTGCATCGCATCCATGCGCGAAATCCGCCCGACGCTCTGCTGGTCGAGTTCGACAGGCCGGCTTCCCTCCGACCCCGACTCCGACAGCGCCTCAAGCTCGGCGAGTTCGTCTTCGATGCGCTGACGCAATTCGGCGATCTGTGTGGGATCGAAATCGTCCATGTTTCCCCCCGAGGTTTTGGATCGACGTGCGTCGCGGTCACGCCTCAGACGATGTCCTCGGCCGGCAGCGCCACTTTCTGCGACACGCCGAAAGCCGCAAGGACGGCTGCGGCAAGACCGAGCGCGACGAAGCCCGTCGCGATGGTGCCGATCGACAGGCCGCTGTCGAGCGCAAGGCCGAGCACGGCTGGCCCCGCGGCCGTCCCCGCCACCATCAGCATCGCCGCAAAACTCCGCACCGTCCCGAGCCGGGCAACGCCGTAGACCTCCGCCCAGACCGAGCCGAAGGTCGTCTGCACCAAGCCTGACGACAAGCCGAGACAGATGAAGAAGGTGATGAGCGCAAAGACGCTCGACGACGATCCCATCACCGCGATCCCGACGAACAGCGGCAGATTCATCAGCGGCACCATGCGCCGCGCCGTCAGCCGGTCGACGATGAAACCGGAGACGATGAGCCCGCAGAGGTCGCCCACCGCCATCAGCGTGAAACCGGTCGCGATCAATCCGCCCGGCCATCCCTGCACCTCGCCGATCGGCACGATGTGGAAGGTGAGCGCCGTCGCCGTGAACGGCATGTAGACGAGGATCGGCAGCGCCAGCCAGAAATAGCGCGTCGTGGCGACGATCTTGAGCCCGTCGAGAACCCGCGGCGCCGGCGCACCCGCCGCACGCGCGAGCGGCGTCGTGAAGCGCGATTGCTGGCGCGTCAGCCACAAAAGCCATGGCAGGGCGACGGCGATCAGGAAGACGCCGACGCTCGCATAGGCGGCACGCCAGCCGATCTCGCCGATCAGGAAGGCGGCGAGATTGGGCGTGACGGCGATCGCGAGCGGCAGGCCCATCGCCGTGATCGACAGCGCCAATCCGCGGCGATTGACGAAATAGCGTGCCACCGAGGTCGCCTGGATATGCGTCATCAGCCCCTGCCCGCACATCCGCAAAAACAGGAACGAGACGAAGAGCATGAGGCCGTTTTCGACCATCGATGCGGACAGGCAGGCGGCGGCGAGACCGGCGAGCACGATCGTCACGTAAAGCCGGAGATCGACCCGGTCGATCCAATGCCCGACCGCCGGCAAAAGGCTCGCAGACGTCAGCGTCGCGGCGAGATAGATGCCGCCCATTTCGGCGCTCGAATAGCCGAGGCTCGCCGCGATCGGCGCCACGAAGAGCGCGATGAAGAAGGTCTGCCCAGGGCTCGACAGAAAGGCCGAGGAGGCCCCGAAAGCGAGAATGCGCGGCTCGGCGCGAAACAATTGCAGATGTCTGGAAAGCATGAGGTCCAAAAAGAGAGGGCGGCCCGGGGCACCGGGAAATACCAGGAGAAGGGTATGAGGCTAAGCGGGCGGCGACCGCTTCCGGCCACCGCCATTCAACGACCTAAACCAATTTCCGCCGCAGCCAACCCCCGGCGCCGCCTCGTCCTGCTCCCCTCAGCGCGCGCCGAGGCCGACCTTCTCGCTCCAGGCCGGAAAATCCGGCCGCCGCAGCACCGAGGTCACGATCGTGAGCCCGGCCCCGATCGCGCCCATCGTGAAGATGGCGCGCAAGGTGTATTCCACGGTGAAAAGCAGCGTCGCATGGGCGTCGACCGGCGCCTGCGCGGTCAATTCCATCAGCCCCATGATCCCCTGCGATGCGGCACTTCCCGGCACCATCGGGATGCAGCCGGCGACGGCGAGAACGTTTCCGGCGGGCCCGAAGCGATCCGGCAGAAGGTTGAGGAGGCGCACGGCGACACCGACGGCGGCCGCCGCCATGAACGACGCGGCGGCAAGGCTCCAGCCGAGTTCGAGGCCGACCGTGCGCACGCTGAGCGCCAGCCCGCCGGCCAGCGCCGCCCAGAACAGGGTGCGCCAACCGAAATTGAAGAGAATGCCGAAGCCGAAGGCGGCCGTCGCTCCGAAGAAGGCCTGATGCAGAACCCCGTGCACGACCGGCGCCGCCTTGGGTCCGCCAACGCCGAGCGCCATCTGCGCGGCCCACACACCGACGGTGATGAAGACGAGGATCATCAGAACTGTCATGGCGCGGGCACTGCCCATCGTCGGATAGCCCTCCATGATGTCCGTCTGCGCGTTGAGCACGGGCACACCCGGCACGAGGAGAAGCACCGAGGAAAACATCGCCGTCTGCAGCATCGGGCTTGCCAGGAGCTCAGAGCCGAAGCCGGCGGTGGTGGCCGCAACGCAGGCGACGATCGCCGCCACCACGAAGGGGTTGGTGTGCGCCTTGAGCAGGAAGTGCCGCACCGCCTGGCCCAGCGCGCCGCCGATGAGGACCGGCATGAAGGCCGTCCAGTCGATGCCGAGCAGCCGGCCGAAGGAGGCGCAGGCGAGCCCGACGGCGAGCGCCACCAGATACCAGGGATGGCGGGGCGTCTTGGTGATGAGATGCGTCAGCGCCTCGATGGTCGAGGCGACCGTCATGTCATGATGCTTCACCCGCGTGCACAACCGGCGCACGCCGTGGTTCAGGCGCAGATTGACGCCATGGGCCCCGACCGTGCGCATACGGGTGATGGTGTTGTCGCCGCTCGTCACCGTCAGCGACAGCGAGGCGAAGCCGATGCGGGCGTGGATCTGATCCGCGCCGAGCCCTTCGGCGACCATCGTCATGCCCTGGCGCACGACATCGGTCTTCGCCCCGGTTTCGACGAGCGTCCGCCCGACAGCCAACGCCGTCATGGCGATCTTTTCCAAATTTCTGTGGCGCATCACGACCGGATCGTTTCTGTCCGTCATTTCGTCTCCTGTGTCCGCCACGCGGCGGATTGATCCGAAGGCGCCCTCCCACGCCTGCCGCGTAGCACAAGATCGTGCGCGATTGAGATCGCGGATGACGAAGACGGAAAATTTTCTCAGAGAAATCGTCGCAAGCGAGGCTTGCCTGGACCGGAGATGCCCTCAGAGGAGGTGCATGTCGGCGTGGCTCCAGCCGGAGACGATCATGAAGACGCCGATCGCGGCCACCAGCATCGCCGAAAGGTAGGGCGCCTTCGCCATCACCGCGTCGAAGCGCGACGAGCGTGCGGAGATGAAGCCGATGCCGAGCGCGGCGACGGCCCCGACGGCGACGAGCATCAAGGCGAGACCGGTGCTGAAAGCGGCCACCAGCGTGATGCCGAGCCAGAATTTTCCGATCTGCAGGCAGAGAAGCAGCACGGTGATCGCCGCGGCGCAGGGAATGAGCCCGCCGGAAAGCCCGAACAGGATCGTCTGCCAGGTTGAGGTCTTGCCCGCCCCGATCCGCGTTTCGAGATCGCGCGCATGCGCGGCGGCATGCGCATCGAGCCCCGCATGATCATGCTCATGCGGGTGATCATGAGCGTGCGGGTGATCATGAGCGTGCGCGTGATCGTGCGGATGCGGGTGCTCGTGCCCATGTTCATGGTCATGTTCATGCCCGTGATCGTGCCCATGATCATGCGTCCCATGCGGATGTGTTCTGCCCGTCCTGGCCGATCGTTGCGTCTGCCATAACATCCACATTGCGATCGCCAGGATGATCGCGCCCGAAATCATCACGAAGAAGGGTTCTGTCTTCTCGCCGATCAACTCGGACCCGAAGCGCATGCCGAGGATCGCCAGAACCCAGACGATGAGCGAATGCGACAGCGCCGCCGCAACGCCGAGAAGGGCCGCCTGCCCCACCGTGCCGCGGATCGCGACGATATAAGCGGCGATCATCGTCTTCGAATGCCCGGGCTCCAACCCGTGCAGCGCGCCGAGAACGAGCGCCATGGCCGCAAGCAGGACCGGATTGCTGCCGCCCGCGGCGATCATCCCGCTCATATCCATGGCGATCCCCTCACAGGTACTTCGAGATTTCCTTGAACTCTTCGACCAGGCTCGCGCGGTCCGCCCCGTCTTCGATGCTGCCGTCGAGGCAGTGGTCGATGTGGTCGTGGATATAGAGGCGCTTCGCCTGCTCGATCGCCTTGGAGACGGCGTGGAGCTGCTGGGCGACGTCCGAGCAGGGACGGCCCTCCTCGATCATCTCGATCGTATGCCTGAGATGCCCCTCGGCCCGTTTCAGCCGCTTGACGACGTCGCCGTGTGAACCGTGCTTCATGCAAATCATCCTATCCCCCGGGAGGGGATACGACAATCGAAAATCTCACCGCCGTTCGCCGCGCTCATGAGCCGATAAATGGCCTGGAATTGCCGGCGAAAAGGCTGAAAGCGTGAGGAGTTTTGGACGCCGGCAACCGAACGGTCGAGCCATCCGGTCCTGAAGCCCTAGCCGGCCTCGTCCGTTGCCGTGCAATGCATGTCGCGCTCCACCAGCCGGCCATGCGACATGACGACGGTGCGGGTCGAGACATCGCCGCGGAAACGGTGGTCGTGGGAGACGAGGATCATCGCCTGCGGCAGCGACAGGAGAATCTCTTTCAGCCGCGCCTTGTTGTCGACGTCGAGCGCGTTGGTCGGCTCGTCGAGAAGCAGAACCTCCGGCTCCATCGCCAGAACGGCGGCGAGCGTGACGAGCCGCTTCTCGCCACCCGAGAGCTTGTGGGTGATGCGGTCGCGGAAACTGACGAGATCGAGCCGCTCCAGAACCTCATCGACGATCGCCATCGCCTCGTCGCGGCTCTTGCCGAGATTGAGCGGCCCGAAGGCGATGTCCTCCGCGACCGTCGGGCAGAAGAGCTGATCGTCGGGATCCTGGAAGACGAAGCCCGCGCGACAGCGCACCTCGTGGAAATCCTTCTCCTCGCGCCGCGGGGCTCCGAAGGCGGTGATGCGGCCGCGCGACGGCCGCAACAGCCCGACGATGATGTGCAGAAGCGTCGACTTGCCCGCACCGTTATGGCCGCCGATGCACAGCCTCTCGCCCGGCATCAGACACATATCGACGCCCTTGAGGACCGGCGGCCCCGAAGGATAGGCGAAATGGATATCTGAAAGGGCGATGAGTTCAGACATGCGTCATGGCCTCAGCGGATCGCCTGCGCGCCGATGAGACAGGCGAGGAAGATCGTCACGCCCGTCGCGAACACGGCATCGCGGTAGGTGAAGGCGAGCGTGTCGAACAGCGGCATCCGGCCCGTGAATCCCCGGCATTTCATGGCGCCGAGAATGCGCTCCGAGCGCTCGATCGCCCGCACCAGCATCATCCCGACGAGATAGCCGACGGAGCGATAGGTGTGCCGGTTGTTCGAGGGGCGAAATCCGCGTGCCTTCATCGCCATGCGCAGACGCTGATGTTCCTGCTGCAGCACGTCGACATAGCGCACGGTGAACATCAGCAGGTAGATGAGCTTTTCCGGCACCATCAAACGCCGCAGCGCATGGCCGAGCGTCACCGGCTCGGTGGAGCCGACGAGCGCCATCAAGGCGAGGATGACGGCATTCGCCGTCAGCGCGATCTCCGCCGCCTGCCGCAGCCCCTGCCAGCTCGCCGCAAAGCCGAAGACGGTGAACATCGCATCGCCCGGCACGGTGAAGGGCAGCATGGCGATCAGGAAGATGATGAAGCTGTCCATCATCGCCATGCGCTTGAGCGTCCGCGCGACCGGCAGCCGCGCCGACAGCATCAGGAAGAACGCCGCCAGAAGCCCGGTCGCCAAAACGGCGAGATCCTGCAGGCTCACCATCACGATGGCGAAGGCGACAGCAACGACGATGCGGGTGCGCACGTCGATGCCATCGATCAGCGTGCCCTTGGCTTCGCCCGTATCGGTGAGCGCGCGCCGTCCGGCTGAGAGAACGTGGCTCATCGTCAGGCCGCCGTCATCTTGCGCCGGGCCGCGATATAGAACGCGACGCCGAAGATGCCGAAGATATAGCCGATCCCACCGAGGATGCTCTGCATGTCGTGCTTCTCCTTATAGGCGTCGATATCGCGCCGGAGCGGGATCACCTGCTTCTGCACCGCCTCGGTGATCATCTCGTGCTGGGCTTCAAGAAGCGCGGCGAGGTCGACGCCGGAGCTCTGGGCGGTCGTCCCAACAGCGCCGTCGCCGGAAGACGCCGGCTCGGCGGCACCGGCCGCAGCTTCGGCAGCGACCAGCGCCGGCGATGAGGCCTCCGCACCGCCGATCTCCGGCAGCTCCTCGGCCGACATCCGCACCTGCGCCACATGGCCCGCGCCGAGATTGGCCTTGAAGACGAGCGGCACCGCCTTTTCGGGCTTGTAGGTGAAGGCTCCGGTCTCGTCGGTTACCGCCTCGCCGAGCTTGTTGCCGTTGTCGTCGAACACCTCGACCGTCGCATCGCTCGCCATGTCGCCATTGGAAAAGCCGACCTCGCCTTCCACGACATCGCCGGACGCATAGACCGACGCGATGACCTTGTGAGCGAGAGCCTGCGGTGCGGGCAGAAGAGTCAGAAAAACAAGGGCTGCGCAGAGCTTTCTCATAGCGCGACCTCCTCGGCAGCGGACCGATTGAAAGTGGCGAAAAGCTCCGGCTTGACGCGGCGGGCGAGAACCACGGCCGCCCCCGTCACCAGCGCTTCGATGATCATGATCGGGATATGGGCGAAGAAGACGAGCTTGGCGGCCGGGATGAATTCGTCGCCGGACAGCGCCAGAGCGATCGCGACGAAGGCCGTCGTCAGCGCGATCGCGAGCCCCCCGCCGATGGCGCCTGAAATCGCGGCGACCGTCAGCGAATTGGAGGCGATCCCCCGCCGGCACAGATAATAGACGATCACCGCCGGCAGCGCGATGTTGAGCGTATTCACCCCGAGCACGGTGAGCCCTCCGAAGCCGAAGAACACCGCTTGCAGAAGAAGCCCGACGAACAGCGCCGGGAAGGCGGCCCAGCCGAGCACCAGCCCGGCCAGACCGTTCATGATGAGATGGACGCTGGAGGGACCGATCGGAACATGGATGAGCGAGGCGACGAAGAACGTCGCGCTCAACACCCCGGCGGCCGGCATCTTTTCCGCCGTCAGCGATTTGAGGCCGAGCGCGATGCCCCCGGCCGCCAGCACCGCTCCCCCGATGACGACGTCATTGGCGAGAGCTCCGTCGACAATATGCATCGATCCCTCCTGCCGTCACTCGACGTCGTAGGCGCGCACCCAGATGACGGCGTCCTGCGAGAGCTCTTTGCCCTCGAACTCCGTCTTCGGACCCGTACCGAGCGCGGCAAAGCCCCAGAACCCGGCCTTCGGGACGCCGAAGGTGAAGTAGCCGTTCTCGTCGCTCATCGCGACGACGGCACCGCCCGGCATCGGCGAGGCTTTGGGTTCGGTGGGCTTGTTCTCGTCCATGGAGGGCTCGGCCGCCATGTATTCGACTTCGATCTCGGCGCCTGCGACCGGCTTGCCTTCCGACAGGACGCGCCCCGTGAAGGTGGAGCCGGCCAGAATGTTGGTCGGGCGATCGAGCGGCACGATTTCCGTCGCAAGCTCTTTGGGCTCGGCCCAGTCGGTCGGCAATTGCGCCCGGTTCAGATAGGCCTTGGCGATCTGCTGGATGTAGATGTCCTCGCTCTCCTCGTAATAGGGCTGAGGCACGACGACGAGCGTGTAATCGCCGGCGCGCTTGGCCGGCAGCGTGGCATCGAAGGCCTGCGCGCTGTTTTCGAGCCCCTCGAAGGAGATCGGCTTGAGGCTGTCCTTGAGATCGATCTTCTTGCCGCGGAAGACGGCGTAGAACTCTTCCGGCGCGCCCATATCCATGACATGGCCGTTCTCGAAGGGGTGCCAGAAGATCAGCTTCAGCGGCACGTCGCCCGGCTCGGCGAGGTTCACCTCGGGCGTATAGATCAGCTGAAAATGCGCTTCGGCTGCGGCGGGAAGAAGGAACGCCGCCGATGTGAGGGCGGCACAGGCAAACTTACGAAGTTTCATTCGTATCGTCTCTCCAATGACTGTGGCGGACGAACCGCGACAGCGATGCGGAAAGGACGATCGGGGTTTTGGCGTGGATTGGGCGCAAATGGGATTCCTGGCGCCGTTCCACCGCCAGACGCTCACCCCGGCGTCCGTTGCGGTGCGGCACCGGTGGCCCGGCGTCGCGCGTCAGCGGCAGGTCTCCTGGCTTGCGGGTCACAGCGTGGCTTCGTCTTCCCAGCGCATATGCGCCAGTGACATGTTGAAGCCCTGCTCGCCGCTCACAGTTGCGGGGGCAGCCACGGTTTCGGTCCCTGCTGGGTACGCCTCACCGTGTTCCCTTTTAATCCGGTCGCTTTGCGTCCGGAAACCGTTGACGCCCCATCTGCCGGCGAATGGCCATAATTGTCAATGCCGTGCACGTTGAGCAGCTATGCCCGGCACGACTTTCCTTTGCCGGCAACGCACGACGCCGAAGGGCGCCCGACGGCACAAAAAAGGCCGACCGCACATGGCGGCCGGCCCTCTCAAAATCAAACGTGTTCAGGCGTTCAGCGCGCGGCGACCTGCTTGTCGCCGGCCCCGGTTTTTGGCTTGCCGCTTTTGCGCAGCATCCGTTCCAGACCCGCCTGGGCGCCCTCGTTGCCGCGGCCGCCGTCGCGGCGGGCCCCGTCACGCCGGCCATCCGCGCCACTTTTGCGGCTCTTGGGCGCGCCGCCCTCCGCCCGCTTGGCCGAACGGCCTCCTTCGGCACCTTCCGGCCTGCGGTTGCGTCCGCCTTTCGGGGCATCGCCGTTGCGGCCTTCATTCCGCCCGTCGCTCCGCCCTTCGTTGCGCCCCTCGGAGCGAGCTTCGAAGGCCGCGGGTTTGTTGCCCGAGCGCCGGCGGTTGCGTGAGGGAGAAGTGCGCTTGCCGGGCTGGCGTGATCTTTCGTCGCGCCGCTCGCCCGCCTGCTGGCGCACGCCTGCAGACGGCGCCTCATCGGTTTCGCCGACCACCTCGGCTCCGGCCTGGGTCGCGACTGCCTCGCGCCGAGGGGCAGCGCCATGCGCATCGATCCTCTTGCCGATCAGCTTTTCGATGTCGCGCAGAAGACCCCGCTCGGAATGATCGCACAGCGAGATCGCGATGCCGCTCTTGCCGGCGCGCGCGGTCCGCCCGATGCGGTGCACATACGCCTCCGGCACGTTCGGCAGCTCGAAGTTGACGACATGCGAAACGTCGTCGATGTCGATGCCGCGCGCCGCGATATCGGTGGCGACCAGAACGGACACACGGCCGTTGCGGAAGGCACCGAGTGCCTTTTCGCGCTGATTCTGGCTCTTGTTGCCGTGGATCGCCGCCGAACGCAGCCCAGCCTTGTCGAGATGCTGGCTGACGCGGTCGGCCCCGCGCTTGGTGCGCGTGAAGACGATCGCCCGCTCCATATCGGCCGTGCCGAGAAGATCGACGAGCATGTCGCGCTTGCCGGCACTCGCCACGTTGATGACGCTTTGTGCGATCTGCTCGATCGGGCGCGACACCGGGGCGACGGAGATTTCCGCCGGCTGATGAAGAAAATCGCCTGCGAGCTTGCGGATCGCCGGCGGCATCGTCGCCGAGAGAAGAACCGTCTGACGCTCGCGCGGCATCTTCGCCAGGATCTTGCGGATCGCCGGCATGAAGCCGAGATCGAGCATCTGATCGGCCTCGTCGAGCACGACGATGTTCGTCTGGTCGAGGCGGACGGCGCCGGTCTGCATATGGTCGAGAAGACGGCCAGGCGTCGCGATGATGAAATCGACACCGCGCGACAGGGCCTTCACCTGCGGCCCGGGCCGGGCGCCGCCGATGACGACCGCCGACGACATGTTCACGAAGCGCCCATAATTGCGCACGCTGTCGGCGACCTGCTGGGCAAGCTCGCGCGTCGGCACGACGATGAGGGCATGGCATGTGCGCGGTGCGGCCGGCACCATGGTGCGGCTGAGCTTGTCGAGCAGCGGCAGCACGAAGGACGCCGTCTTGCCGGTTCCCGTCTGCGCCGTGCCGAGAAGATCGCGGCCGGCAAGCATGGTCGGGATGACCTGCGCCTGAATCGGAGTCGGATTGGTATAGCCTTCGGCGGCGACGGCACGAAGGATGGGCTCGGCGAGGCCGAGTTCATTGAAAAGTGTCAATATGAGCTTTCTCGTCGCGGCCAGCCTGAGACGGCCGGCGCGAGCTGTGTCACTTGGTTTTGGAAGCCTGCGTAGATCAGCTGCCGGGAGCTTACGCCTCAACGGGCGCCTTCGGGGCAACGATCGATACGGAAAGTTGCTTGTGACCACCGACGGCGACGAACGCCTCTACGCGCGGGGTCATCACGCCCCTTGAACCACGCCTTGCGGCAATTGGCAACCGCAATCGCGTTCCCTGCCGCCGAAGCTTGCATGAGCGAGGCATGTGGGGCGGCCGCTTCTCTTGCCGGCACCCGCCGGCGCGCGTATCTCCGGTCCGTTCGCGCGCCGGCCGGACAGAGCGCCCGTGCCCTCGGCATTTCGCAGCCTCCGCACCGGCTGCCCATCGGCTTCCGCCGGCCTTTCAGAGGATCTCGTCTCGTGACCCGCCTTATCGCTCCGACCCGACTTTGGAAGGATGGCCGCTTTGAGACCGGCCTTGCCGTGGAGATCGAGGCGGGCGCGATCGCCCGCATCCGGCCACTTGGCCCGCATGAGACGCCCGACCTCGCGCCCCATCTTCTCGTCCCCGCCCTCACCGACCTTCAGGTCAACGGCAGCGGTGGAATCATGCTCAATTCCGATGCAAGCCCCGCCGCGATCGAGACGATCATCGCGGCCCAGCGCCGCCTCGGCGTCGGCTTCCTGATGCCGACCCTCATCACCACCACGGCCGAACGCATGCGCGCGACCGCCGAAGCGGTAATCAAGGCCTGGGGCATGCCGGGTCTCCTCGGCCTGCATCTGGAAGGCCCGCACCTCAACCCGGAGCGCAAGGGCACCCACGACGCCACCCATATGCGGCCGATGGATCGCGCCACCCTGACAATCTTGGAACGTCTTCGCGCCGCGGATATCCCGGTCATGCTGACGCTCGCGCCGGAAGTCGTCCCCCCGGACCTCATCCGTGAAATCGCGGCGATGGGCGTCGTCGTTTCAGCCGGCCACAGCGCCGCCGATGCTGCGGAGACGGAGGCTGGCCTTGCCGCCGGCATTGCCTGCTTCACGCATCTCTACAACGCCATGCCGCCCATGACCTCGCGCGCACCCGGCCTCCTCGGCACGGCGCTCGCGAGCGACGCCTATGCCGGCATCATCGTCGACGGCCATCATGTCGCCTGGCCGATGGTCGCGATCGCCTGCCGCGCCCGCCCGGTCAGAAACCGCACCTTCCTCGTCTCCGACGCCATGGCAACGGTCGGGGGGCCCGACCATTTCGTCCTCTATGGAGAGGAAATCCGCGTCCGCGACGGGGCCCTCGTCAATGCGGCGGGCGCTCTTGCCGGCGCCCATGTCGACCTTCTCACCTGCCTCAGGAACGCCGTCTTCCATGTGGGCCTGTCGCTCGAAGAGGCCGTCGCCATGGCGACCGACATCCCGAACGCGGCGATGCGGCTCGTCCCTCCGGCCCTCGAGCCCGGCCGCCCCGTCGCCGAAATCCTTGCCCTCGATACGAACCTGACCCGGATCGACATCTGAGGTGCTGCCGCACCGCTGACATGATCGCGCGCCAAGCCTCGTCCCCATCGAGACATGAAGCAAACCGCGTAGAGAGGGACAAATGCAGCCTATCGAGACGGACCGGCTGATCCTCAGGCGTTTCGAGAAGCGCGACGCGCCCGGCCTCTTCGCCTATTTGCAGGAGCCGGCGGTCAGCTGCTTTTTCTCCATGCGGCTCGCCGATCTCGCCGCGGCGGAAGAAGAGGTGAAAAAGCGCGCCGAGAGCGACAGCGAGATCGCCGTCTGCCTGCGCGACACGGGTGAGCTCATCGGCGATCTCTTCGCCGTTTTGGAAGGCGACGACACCTATGCGCTTGGCTGGAACTTCAACAAGGTTTTCTCCGGCGCGGGGTATGCGACGGAGGCCGCCCGCGCCCTCTTCGCGCATCTCTTCACGACAAAAGGCGCGCGCCGTCTCTATGCCTATGTCGAGGACACGAATTATCCCTCGCAGCACCTCTGCGAACGGCTCGGCATGCGCAGGGAGGGCCTCTTCATCGAATACGTCTCGTTCATGAAGGACGAGGCCGGCAATCCGATCTTCGAAAACACCATGCAATACGCGATCCTGCGCAGGGAATGGGAGAGCAGGGCCGGGCTCTGACACGCCGCGGACAGTCCCGGGCCGCGCTCCGGCGCCATGCCGTCACGCCCCTCCGGACGCGAAAGACACCTCGTCGAGCCCGAGCCACGCCGCCATCTTTTCGAGTTCGCCGAAGAGCGCGTCGCGGCTTTCGTCCGGCGCATCCTCCTCGAAATGCACCGACTGCACGAGAAGCCGTGCGTTCGGTCGATCCGCCTTGAGATCGACGCGGGCCACCAGATTGTCGCCGAAGAGGAACGGCAGCACATAATAGCCGTACTGGCGCTTGTCCGCCGGGACATAGATCTCGATCCGGTAGCGGAAGCCGAAGAGCCGCTCGGCGCGGTCTCTTTCCCAGACGAGCGGATCGAACGGGGCAAGCAGTGCCGTCGCATTGATCCGGCGCGGACGGCGGGCCTCGCGATGGAGCCAGGCGTGCCGCCAGCCCGGCACGCTCACAGGCAACAGGACCCCCTCCTCGGCAAGCGACGATATCGCCTCTTGTGCCGGTCCCGGCGGTTGGCGGAAATAATCCCGCAATTCGCGATCCGTCGCGATGCCGTGCGCCCGTGCGGCACGCTCGATCAAGGCGCGATGCGCATCCGCCTCCGAAGGCGTCGGCTGATCGAGGACAGAGGCGGGCAGGACGCGCTCGGGAAGGTCGTAGACCCGCTGAAAATTTCCCCGCCGCGTCGCCGTCGTCAGGTGACCTGCCCAGAACAGCCATTCGAGCGCCCGCTTGGTGCCGCTCCATTCCCACCAGCCGGGACGCCCTTTGTGCGCCTCGAAATCGGAGACGGAAAGCGGCCCCTCCTCCCGGATTCGCTGAAGCACCGCCATCGCTTCCGCCCGATGCTCGGTCGCGAACTGGCGCATCCAGCTCCAAACCGCTTCGCCGCGATCGGCCTGCGCCATGCGCCAGCGCAGCAAAGGCTGCACCTCGAACGGCACGAGCGAGGCTTCGTGCGCCCAGTATTCGAACAATTTGCGCTGCCGCTTCGCTCCCCAGGCGAGCTTGTCCAGAAGCTCACGGTCGTAGGCGCCGAGCCGGGAAAAGGCCGGAAGGTAATGCGCCCGCGCCAGAACGTTGACGCTGTCGATCTGGTGAAGCTGAACCCGGTCGAGGACCCGGCGCAAACTGGCAGAGGTCGGATTGGCCGAACGGGCGGCACCAAAGCCCTGCGCCGCGAGCGCGATCCGGCGCGCTTCGGCCATGCTGATCCTGTCGAGATGATCCATTCCGGTCCTGCGGCGTCCTTCTCTTTCCTGACACCCTAGCAGACCGTCTCGCATACCCGGCACGGGCCGGAAACGTTCTTCGGACGGAAAAAGCCGTTGACTCTTATTCTTATTATATGAACAAACTGGCTGGCATATTTCGCATTGGAGAATTTCTTTGGATCTGGCATCGCTCGCCATCTTCCGCACCGTGGCCAGGGAAGGGAGCATCACCCGCACGGCTCATCTCCTCGGGCGGGTACCTTCGAACGTCACCACGCGCATTCAGCAACTCGAGGCCGAGATCGGCGTGCCGCTGTTTCAGCGCGACAGAAAGGCCATGACACTCACAGCCGAGGGCGTGGCGTATCTCGACTATGCCGAGCGCATCCTCAATCTCGCCGAGGAAGCCGAGCAGGTCGTCAATCCGAAAGAGCCCGTCGGCACTCTGCGCATCGGCTCGATGGAATCGACCGTCGCTGCCCGCCTGCCCCTGCCCTTGGCCGAGTTCAACGCGAACTGGCCGGAGGTGACGATCGAGCTCGTCACGGCGCCGACCCGCCAGCTCGTCGACGCCCTGCTCGCGCATCGGATCGACTGCGCCTTGATCGCCCTGCCGCCGGACGACACGGGGTTTGGGCCCGACGAGGTCGCGACGCCGCCGCTCTTTCGCGAAGAGCTCGTGCTCCTGCTGCCGCCCGGGCACCCGGAGATCGGACACGCCAAAGAGATCAAGCCCCGCGCGCTTGCCGCATTCGCGCCCGGCTGCACCTATCGCCGGCTCGCCGAGGAATGGGTGACGGATGGCGGCACCGCGCCCGCGCGGCTTCAGTTCCAGGAGGTCAGGTCCTATCACGCCATGGTCGCCCTCACCGCGGCAGGAACCTGCTTCTCGCTGCTGCCGCGCAGCGTTCTCGATCTCGTGCCGGACGCCGATCGATTCACGATCAAGCCGTTGATGACGGTCGACACCTGTCTCGCCGAAAGGCCGAGCTTTAAGACCCCGGCTGTCCTGCAACTCCGCGAGACGCTTCGTGCTTTCTCGGACATCGCCGAGAGCCCCGATGGCCCGCACTGAGATGCCGCGCAATGAACGGCTGGCGGGGATCGCGGCCGCCCTCATCCTCGTCATCGGCATGGGTTTCGGCCGCTTCGCCTTCACCGGCCTCTATCCGTTGATGGTCAAGAGCGGCCAGATCTCCGTCGAAGGCGGCTCCTACGCCGCATCCGCCAATTATGCGGGCTACCTCATCGGAGCGCTGCTCTTGGGCCTCGTCACGGGTTCAGCCGGCCGCAAGCTCTGCGCCTTTTCCGCCATCGCGACCGTCGCCTCGCTGGCCGCACTCGGCCTGCCGCAGCCGGAATGGCTCATCGTCGCCGTGCGCGGCTTCGCCGGCGTGGCCAGCGCCGTCGCCATGGTCGCGGCCTCCCATTGGCTGATCCATGAACGCGGGCATCACGACGGCGCCCCGGCCCTCTTCGCCGGTGTTGGCCTCGGCATCCTCGTCTCCGCCGAACTCGTCGCGGCGGGCGATGTCCTCGATCTGCAAAGCCCCGCGATCTGGCTCGTTCTCGCGGCCGCGGCACTGGCGCTCACGGTTCTCACGATCATCCTGCAGGCCCGCGTCGACGGCGCCCCGGCGCCGGCCTTGCCGCATGAAGCCGACGGCGAGGCCTCGGTCCCGTTCGGGGCAGGCCGCCTCGTCCTCGTCTACGGGCTCGCGGGCTTCGGCTACATCATCACCGCGACCTACCTGCCGCTCCTCGTGCGCACCTCGTTTGCGGATCTCAATCCGCTGCACATCTGGGCGGTGTTCGGGCTCGGCGCCGTGCCGTCCTGCTTTTTCTGGCACGCCCTTCACCGCCGGCTCGGAACCGCAAAGAGCCTCATCGCCAATCTGCTGGTCCAGGCCGTCGGCGTCGGCCTGCCGGTCATCCATATGCCGGCGGCCTCGCTCGCGAGCGCGCTTCTCGTCGGCGGCACTTTTATGGGGACGGTGACCATCGCCATGCCCGCCGCCCGCAAGATCGCAGCCAGAGCCCGCGTGAACATCCTGGCGGTGATGACGGCCTCCTACGGGGTCGGCCAGATCGTCGGGCCGCTCGTCACCAATGCGCTCTATCGGCAGAGCCAGTCCTTCGACGCGCCGCTCCTGATCGCAAGCGCCGCGCTCTTCATCGCCGCCCTGATCTGCATGAGACGAGCGACGCCCGGACCCGCCACGGTGTTCAAAGCAGATCGCGCCTGAACGAGGTCAGGCGAGCGAACGACCAGAGAGCGCATCCCTCTCCGATGCGGCTTGCGGCCGCCGGTCGATCCGCGCGCCCGTGGCTGCCACCGGCAGCCGGATTTCGACAGCAAGACCAGGTCCGTCGGACGGAAGGATCAAGGCGTCACCGCCATGCGCCTGCGCGATCGCCTTGACGATGGGCAGGCCCAGGCCAGAGCCGCCGCCGCTCCGCCCTCGCGACTCGTCGGCCCGCCAGAACCGCTCGAAAGCGCGCGGACGGGCCTCGTCGGAAAGGCCGGGCCCGGTGTCGCTGCAGCGGAAGAAGACATGCTGCCCCTCCGCGCCGGTCTCGACATGGACGGTGCTTTGCGGTGCATAGCGGCAGCAGTTTTCGAGAAGCGCCACGAAGGCCTGTCGCACGCGCGAGCGGTCGGCGCTCGTGACGGCGCTCCTCAACGCCAGGGTCGTGGCGATCCCGGCCTTGCCGAGCTGATCCTCGAGCGAGGTCAGCGCCGCCTCGGCCTCCACCGCCAGATCGAGACGCGAAGATTGCAGATCGAGCTGACCCGCATTGCTCAACGCCAGGGTCCGCAATTCCTCCACGATCGCCGACAGATCGTCCACATGCTCGATGAGCCTTTCGTAGAGCGCGGCGCTCGGGGCGAAGGCGCCGTCCAGCAGGCCCTGCAATCGCCCGCGCAGGATGGTCAAAGGCGTGCGCAGTTCATGCGCGATCGCGGAATTCGAATATTGCAGCTCCGCCTCGGCCCGCTGCAGCCGTTCTGCCATCTGGTTGAAGTCGTCGACCAGATCGCTCGCCTCGCCGAAATTGCCCCGACGCAGGGAGGCGCGTGCGGAGAAATCCCCCTCCGCGACCCGGCGCGCGGCCCCGGCCACCGATTTCAACGGTTCCACAATCCGCCGCGCAAGGATCCAGCCGAGCAACGAGGCCGTCGATATGCCGATCCCCAGAAGCAGCCCCAACGTGACGACGTCGCCGGTGCGCAGGAAATCGTCTTCGGTGAACTCCGGATAGAGCCATTCGTAGATGAAGAAGAAATAGGCAGTCAGCCCGAAATAGACGACGGCGAAGGCCAAGAGGGTCAACGCGATCATCGCGCGGACGATCAGGGAATTCAGGTTTCTAGACATGAGGGCTGTCCAGCCGGTAGCCGACGCCACGCACACCCGTAAGCAACCCGTCGGCCCCGACCGCCGCCAATTTGCGCCGCAGATTGCTGACATGGCTGTCCACCGTCCGGTCGAGCGCCTCGCCTTCCGGCAGGCAGGCATCGACGAGTTCGGAGCGCTCGAACACCTTGCCGAGGCTCGCGGCCATATGCGCGAGAATGCGAAATTCGGTGCGCGTCAGCTCGAGCGCCACGGGGCCCGTCGGACTTTCCACCGCGACGCGATAAGCCTGCGGGTCCACGCTCAGCGGGCCGACGCGCAGCACCTGCTCGCTGCCGCGCCCCATGGTTCGCCGCAGCACGGCCTTGGCGCGGGCCACCACCTCCAGCGGGTTGAACGGTTTGACGACATAATCGTCGGCACCGATGCGCAGAGCCTGAAGCTTGTCGAGATCCTCTGCCAGCGCCGTGACCATGATCACCGGCGTATCGCCACGCCGGCGGATCGCCGCCAGCACCTCATAACCGTCCTGTCCCGGCAGCTTGATGTCGAGGACCACGAGATCGGGCCGCAGGCGCAGATGATGCTCGAGCCCGACACGCCCATCGCCCGCGGTGATGGTCCGAAACCCCTCGCGCGACATGTAGGTCCCGATGATGTCGGCAATCTCGGGCTCGTCTTCGATGATCAAAATCAAAGCGTTGTTGATGGCCATTCTTCGATTCCTGACACCCGCACCTGCAGCTTCACTTGCCCGAGCCCCCCGGTTTCAGGTCTTTCGCCACGATTTCGGCATGCTCAGCTTGCTGACGGCAACGTAGAGCACGGGCACGAAGAACACCGCCAGCACCGTCGCGGAAAGCATGCCGCCGAACACGCCGGTCCCGATGGCATTCTGGATTTCGGACCCGGCACCCTGTGCGATCATCAACGGCACGACGCCCAGAATGAAGGCGAGCGAGGTCATCACGATCGGCCGAAGCCGCAACCGGGATGCCCGCAGCAGAGCCCGATAGAGGCTCATTCCGTCGTTCCTGAGGTGTCGGGCGTACTCGACGAGCAGAA
This sequence comes from Afifella sp. YEN Y35, assembly GCF_047553465.1. Taxonomy (NCBI): domain Bacteria; kingdom Pseudomonadati; phylum Pseudomonadota; class Alphaproteobacteria; order Hyphomicrobiales; family Afifellaceae; genus Afifella; species Afifella sp. YEN Y35. The sequence goes on along the minus strand of NZ_CP180203.1, from coordinate 3,909,766 downwards.
TGGCGTTCTTGGCGGACAGTCCGATGATGGTGATCAGCCCCACCTTGAAGAACACGTCGTTCTCCATCCCCCGCGCCAGCACGGCCATGACCGCGCCCAGGACGCCGAGGGGCACCACCAACATGACCGCGAGCGGGATCGACCAGCTTTCGTAGAGGGCCGCGAGCACCAGGAAGACCACCAGCATCGAGGCGCCCAGGAGCATGGGAGCCTGCGCCGCGGATTGCCTTTCCTGCAGCGATTGCCCGGTCCATTCGAGCGCGAAGCCTTTTGGAAGCTGTTGCGCCAGGCGCTCCATCTCGGCCATCGCCGCGCCGCTCGACACCCCCGGCGCGGCCGAACCTGAGATGCGCGCGGCCGGATAGCCGTTGTAACGCTCCAATTGCAGGGGTGATGTCTCCCATACGGGTTCGACGACTTCGGACAACGTCACCATGCCGCCTTCGATGTTGCGGACCTGAAGACGCAGGACATCCTCGACATGCATCCGGGCCGGCGCATCGGCCTGCACCACCACCTGCTGAAGCCGGCCTTGGTTCGGGAAATCGTTGACGTAGTTCGATCCGATCGCGGTCGAAATCATGTCGCTGATCGCCGAGAAGGAAACGCCGAGCGCCAGCGCCTTCTGACGATCGATCCTGAGCGCGATGCTTTGGCCGTCGGGCAGCCCCTCCGTCATCACGCCGGTCAAAAGCCTGCTCTCGGATGCGAGCCCGATCAGCTGGTTTTCAGCCGCCTTCAGCGCTGCCGGACCGGAATTGGCGCGATCCTCCAGCCGGAGAGCGAAGCCGGATGTGGTGCCGAGAGATTCGATCGCCGGCGGCTTCATGATCATCGCCGTGCCTTCGGGAATATCCGCCATCGCCGCCTCGGCCGCCGCGATCTCTTCGTTCACCGTGGTCTCGCGCTCGTTCCAATCCTTCAGGCTGGTGAAGGCTTGCGCCGCGTTGGGGCCGGAGCCGGAAAATCCGAAGCCCAGAATGACGATGCTCTCGACGATATCGGGACGGGACGCGGTGTGGGCCTCATATGTTGCGACGATCTCGCGCGTGCGCTCGGCGGTGGCACCGGCCGGCAGCTCGAACATCGCCATGAAGTTTCCCTGATCCTCTTCCGGCACGAACGACGTCGGCACCCGCGCATAGCCGATGCCGAGCGCCACCAATAGCACGGCATAGACGACCAGCATCCGCCCGCCCCGCCGCAGCATCCAGCCGACGACGCCGGTGTAGCCAGCGCTCAAGGCATCGAACTTTCTGTTGAACCAGCCAAAGAACCCGCTTGTGGCATGCGTGTTCGAAGGCCTCAGGATCGTCGCGCAGAGTGCGGGTGTCAGGGTCAGCGCGAGGAAGGCGGAGAACAGGATCGATACCGCCATCGACACGGTGAACTGGCGATAGATCGCACCGACGGAACCGCCGGCCATCCCCATCGGAATGAAGACGGCGGCCAGAACCAACGTGATCCCGACGATGGCCCCTGAAATCTCGCGCATCGCCTGACGGGTGGCATCCCTCGGCGAGAGGCCCTGGCGCGACATGATCCGCTCGACGTTTTCGACGACGACGATGGCATCGTCGACGATGATGCCGATGGCGAGCACCATGCCGAACATGGTCAGGACGTTGATCGAATAGCCCACGACCATCATCACCGCGAAGGTGCCCAGAAGCGCGATGGGCGCGACGATGGTCGGGATCAGCGTATAGCGGATCTTCTGCAGGAACAGCAGAATGACCAGGAAGACCAGCACCATCGCCTCGACCAGCGTCTGCACGACTTTGCTGATCGACACTTTCACGAATGGCGCGGTGTTGTAGGAGATCGTGACCGCCATATCCCTCGGCATCGCGAGCTGCAGCTCGGCCAGGCGCCTCTCGATCGCGGCGGCGGTGCTGACGGCATTGGCGCCGGGCGTCATCTGGATCGCGGCGGCGGCCGCGGGCTTGCCATTGCTGCTGACACTGAAGGCAAGGGTCTGAGCGCCGAGTTCCACCCGCGCGACATCCGACAGGAGAAGACGCGAGCCGTCGAGTTGCGCCCTGAGCGGGATCGCGGCGAACTCCTCCGGCGTGGTCAACTGGCCATGCACCGTCAGCGGCGTCGAGATCTTCGTCCCCGGAACTGTCGGCTCGTCTCCGACCCGTCCGGGCGAGACTTGCGCGTTTTCGCGCGTGATGGCCTCCGTGACGTCGGCCATGGTGAGGTCGTAGGCCGCCAGCTTCGCCGGATCGACCCAGACGCGCATGGCGCGTTCGGAGCCGAACTGCTGGACGCGGCCGACGCCCGGCACGCGCTTCAATTCTTCGCTGATGTTGCGGGTCAGATAGTCGCCGAGGGCCAGCTCTTCGGTTTCGCCACTGAGAGACTTCAGTGTGATGACCATGAGAAAGCCGGTTTCTGCCGCCTCGACACTGACGCCGGCGCGCCGGACGGCTTCCGGAAGGCGCGGTTCGGCGTCCTTCAGGCGGTTCTGAACGTCCACTTGTGCCAATTCCGGATTGGTTCCGGGTTTGAACGTCACCGTGATGTTGGCACCACCGGTCGAGTCGGCACTGGATTCGTAATAGAGCACGTTCTTGACGCTCGAGAGCTCCTTCTCGATGGGCGTCACCACGCTGTCATTGACGGTCTTCACCGTCGCGCCGGTATAGGTCGCGAAAATGCTGATGCTCGGCGGCGCGATGACGGGAAAGCGGGCCACCGGCAGCTGCGGAATGGCGACAAGTCCGGCGAGCGCGATGAAGATCGCAATCACCCAGGCAAAGACCGGGCGGTCGATGAAAAACTGCGGCATGGGATCTGATCTCTAGAGCTTGTCGGTGGCCGGTGAGGCAGCCTGCGTGGCGGCGACCCTTTTCACGCTCATCCCGTCCTGCACGCGGTCCTGTCCACGAACGACGATGGCTTCTCCGGCCGTCAGCCCGGAGGTGACGACAAGACGCCGTCCGATGGCGTCGCCGAGAACCACATCGCGCCGCGAGGCCCGCCCGTCGTCGGCCACGACCACGATCTGCGCCTCGCCGGCACCGTTGCGGACGACGGCATCTTCCGGCACCAGCAACGCATCGCGCAGGAGCCCGCGCGGCAGTCTTGCCCGAACGTACATTCCAGGCAGAAGCCGCAAGCCGGGGTTTTCCACCTCGACACGGACCGTCGTGTTGCCGGTCCCCGTATCCACAGTCACGTCCGACAAAACGAGCTTGCCCGGACGGGGATGCGGCCTGCCCTCCGCATCCAGGATCTCGACCGGCCCGAGCCCCTGCCTCGCGGCCCTTTGCAACCCTTCGAGCTTGGTTGTCGGTACGCGCAGATCGACATAGACGCGGTCCAGTTCCTGCACCACGGCGAGTTCCGTCTGACTGGACGTCGATGCGAGAGCCCCCTCGTCGGCGAGCGTGCGCCCGACATAGCCTTTGATCGGCGACCTGATGGTGGCAAAATCGAGGTCGAGCTGGCGCCGGTAAAAGACCGCACGCGCCTCGGCGAGATTGGCCTGCGCCATCGTCAGCTCGTTGAGAGCATCTTCGTAATCCTTGCGGCTCGTCGCTTTGCTCGCCACGAGCTTTTCGGCGCGTTTCAGGCCGCGTTGCGCATGCTCCAGCGCCCCTTCGGCACGCGTCACGCCGGCGCGCGCGGTTTCGCGATCGGGAAGAAGCAGGGCCGGATCGATTTCGAACAGGATGTCGCCTGCCTCGACCTGCGTCCCACCTTCCGCAAACCGCTTCTTGATGATCCCGCCGACCTGAGGCCGGATCTCGACCCTGCGATAGGCGGCCACGCGCCCGGGCAATTCGTCGATCAAGACGACGCGCTCCGGCGCAAGCGTCATGGTGGTGACCTGCGTCGGTCCCTGCGCCTCAGACGACGCGCTTTGGAGCTCTGATCCCGCCTCGCCTCGAAACATCAAGAACAACGACAGCCCGGCGGCGCAAAGGCCGAAGGCGATGATCGAAAGGCGGGGCGACATGCAACATATCCGTTTCGGGGTCCGGTCCCCTCACTGGCATGCGCCCTTCGACACCCGGTCGAGAAACGGTGGAGATTTCGTGGAGACGCCACCGGCCTCGCCGACCGGATGGTTTGGATCGAGACCGGTTCTGACCGGCAGAAAGCCCCGCATCTTGCGAGACTGCTGAGGATTGCCGGGCGACCGCACAGGCGCAATCCGCGCACATCGGGATTGACGGTGAGCCTGATAGCGCCCTACGCTTTTGAATAGCGAATACATTTAAACTTCCACTTCAGGAATCGAGAAGTGAATCCAGCCTTCGATATCGAGGCTTTGCGGGCCGTGGTGGCCGGCATCGAGTTGCGCAGTTTCGCGCGGGCGGCTGTCGAACTCGGACGGTCGCAATCGGCGATCAGCATGCAGCTCAAAAAGCTCGAGCAACAGGCGGGCACCCAGCTCTTCGTCCGCAAGGGCAGAGGCCTGATTCCGACCGAAGCCGGAGAGGCTCTGGCCGCCTACGCCCGCCAGATCGTCGCCCTCAACGACGAAGCCGCGCGCACATTGGGTGCGGCCGTCGCCTCGGAGACCGTGCGCCTGGGTCTCCCGCAGGATTTCTTCGACGATGTGATGCCGGCCACGCTCACCGCGTTCGCGGCGGACCATCCCGAGGCGCATGTGGAAGTCCGCGCCGGTCCAAACCACACCCTGAGTGATGAAATCCGGGCCGGGCGCCTCGATGGGGCGATCGTCTTTTACCCGGAAGGCGCCGGCGGCGACGGAGAGCCTCTCGGCCGTCTGCCGATGCGATGGCTCATGCACAAAGCCGTTGCCGGCCAGAGCATGCAGGACCGGGTTCCGCTGGTGATGTTCGATCACCCCTGTCTCTTCCGGCAGGCGACGCTTGCCGCGCTCGACCAGGCGGACAGGCGCTGGCGCGTGTCGGTGACGACACCGAGCCTGCCCGGGATCTGGGGCGCGCTGCGCTCAAAGCTCGGGATCGCCGTCAGAACCGGGCATGGTGTGCCCGACGACATCGTTTGCGCCGACGACGGTCTCGGATTGCCGCCCCTTCCTGCGATCGAGCTGAGGCTCCTCAGGTCGCAAAACGCGACGCCTGCCGCGCATGATCTGTGCGAGGCGCTGCGCCGGGAAACGATCGATCGCGTGGCGCCGCACTGAGACCCGCGATCCGATGCGTCTGCTGCCGCCTCATCGGATCGGAAGCATCGGCGTCTCGCACACCGGATCATGCCGGCGAAAGGACAGGTCTCACCGCCTCGCTGCCTTTGCCGCCCCCGATCGAGAGGCCTTATGCCCGCAACGACCCACCACAAATCCAGGTCTCTCCCCATCGCCGCCACGATCGCCGCCGTCTTCCATGAAGAACGGATTCTTCTGGTCCGTCGGGCCAATCCGCCGGATGCCGGACGTTGGGGCTTTCCGGGCGGCAAGATCGAAGCCGGCGAGCCGATCGAGGCAGCCGCGGTCCGCGAACTCTTCGAGGAAACCGGGATTTATGGGCAGGCGCGCCAGGTCTTCACCGCGGTCGATGCCTTCGACCACGACGACGACGGTCGGCTGCGCCGGCATTTCGTGCTGATCGCGGTCCTCTGCACCTACGTTGCCGGGGAACCCATCGCCGGCGATGACGCGCTTGAGGCGCGCTGGTTTCGCCTCGACGAACTGGACGGCGCCGGACTTGCCCTCAGTCTCGATGTCGCCAGGGTTGCCCGCCTTGCCGCCGACCTCACCCTGCAGCAGGCCCGGCCATGACCGGGAGCATCCGGCAGGCAAGGCGCACCGGCACGAGGCCGCAGACATACCCGTTTTTCTGAACTGACAATCCACAAACATTCGTTTTTCCGCGTGGCGGGCGGCGTGTAGATTTTCGTGAAGAGACAATCACGATGTCACGCGTCAGGGCGAGCCGAGCCTCTATGGGTCAGCACCGGAATTCCACCCCATGACGACGGATACGCTCTGGCAGCACCTGCCGAACCTCCTCGTCATCCTGTCGATCTTCACGGTGGGCGTCGCAAGTCCAGGTCCCGCGACGTTGATGATCATGGGAACGGCCATGGGGAGAGGCCGCGCCCCGGCCGTCGCACTGTCCTGCGGCGTGGTTCTCGGCTCCATGGTCTGGGCCTCGATCGCGGCACTGGGATTTGTCGCGGCGCTCAAGGCCTCCGCAACGCTCTTCCTGGCGCTGAAAATGGCCGGGGGCCTCTACCTGATCTTCCTCGCGGCGAGATCCGCGCGCTCGGCCTTCACGGCGGGGCCCGCAGCCACGCCCAAATCGGCCGGAACAGGCAGCCTCAAGCGCTGCTTCGCGCAGGGGCTCTTGCTTCACCTGACAAATCCCAAGGCGCCTCTGGTCTGGCTCGCGACCTTGTCCGTGGGTGTCGGCGAAACGGCGTCCGCCGCCTTCCTGATGACCGTCATCCTCGTTTGCGCGTTCGTCGCGATGACGGTCTTCGTCGGCTACGCCTATCTGTTCTCCACGCCGACCGCCTCGCGGTTCTACCTCTCGATCCGACGCCCGATCGATGCCTTGCTCGGCGTTCTGTTCGGCGCGGCCGCGGTCAAGATCCTCACCTACCGGCCGAGCTGGTAGGCGCCCGCCCGGCGCCATGCTCTGCCGCGTCGGTCATCGCCACAGCGTCCGGAGATGTCTCTCATCGCAGATCACCCCTGTGAACGATGTGGACTTTGTTGCCGTCCGGATCGCGGAGATAGGCGCCGTAATATCCATCACCATAATGCAGCCGCGGGCCGGGGCGCCCGGCATCCACTCCCCCCGAAGCCAGTCCCGCGTCATAGGCACTGTCGACCGCCGCGTGGGATGGCGCTTCAAAAGCCACCATCGTGCCATTGCCCGCGCTCGCCGGTGCGCCGTCGAACGGGGCATAGACATAAAAGCGCGGCAATTGCTGACCTTCGGCAATCCAGCAACGTGCCTCAGGCCCCCCATCGGGCTCGACAGCGCGCTGCCGCAGCCCGAGCGGCGCAAGCAAGGCGTCGTAAAAAGCTGCCGCCCGTTCCATGTCGTTCGTTCCGAGCGTCACGTGGCTGAACATGCACCAATCCTCACGGCTCCGGACGAGGCCGGGCGCTCACCCGGAGACGGCCTCGCTGAGCGGCAGCGTGTCGAACTGGGGGCGGGCCAGGTGACAGATCTCGTAGCGCGTCGCCTTCGGATCCGCACTCTCCCCCTCCGTGATCAAAACCCGCACGGTCCGCCACGAACGCGTGTCCACGCCCACCGTCGCCACCACGGTGCCGCTGGCCGAAGCGGCCTCGCGGCACCACGCCCCTTCGCCCGCCAGAGTCGCCGTCAAATCGGCATCGACCGGAATGTCGCTCTCGCTCATCGCAAGGAACTTCGCGGCCGCACCGGCGCCGCGCCGAGCCTCCAAGGCAACGTAGGCCGCTATGGACGGACGACCGAACGAACGGGTCACGACGTCAAACCCACCATCGCTCAGAAACGTCCGAAAGGCGTCCTCCTGGCGCCAGAGATAGAGGGAAGAATACTCGTTGGCGACGGCGCCGAGACGGCCGATCTCCCGCACGAGAAAAGCCTTGAAATACAAATCCGGCACCGCCGACCACTGGCCGCTGCGGTCATTCACCCGCGAGCGGATAAGGCCGATGTCGTAGTGGGCGGGCAAACGGTGGGCGTAATGGGCGATCATCATGACTGGGTCTTTCGTATCGGGTGAAGCCTCTGCCGCATCGCTTTCCGGTGAAGGCGCTCCCCCTCAAAACGTCGCCGTTCCCAACCGCCTGGCGCCGACCTGGAAGACCGAACACACTTCACGAAACCAAAATCCGCACTTCATCAATATTCGTTATTAAAAAGTCTAGGGCGCTGCTAGCTTTCCCGTCAATCCTGATATTGGGATCAATCTGCCCGCGCGCGGTTCAGACATCGGATGTGAGAAGGCGGACGCGAGATGACCGCGAACAGACCGATCACCGGAAATGACAATCGCGGCACCGACAATCGCGGGCTTGAGGATCACGGCAGCCTGATCATCGTGCTCGCCGGCAGCATCGTGCTCGCCTTGGCCTTCGGCGTAAGATCGGTCTTCGGCGGCATCATCGAGCCCCTGTCGCGCGACCTTTTTGGCGGCAGTATCGAAGTCTTCTCGCTGTCGATCGCAATCCAGAACCTCGTCTGGGGTCTGGCGCAGCCGGGCTTCGGGATCATCGCCGACAGGTTCGGGGACCGGCGCGCCCTGTGGCTCGGCTTTCTCTGCTATGTCGCCGGCATGCTGGTGACCGTCGTCGGCACCACGCCCCTGGCGCAGCATCTGGGCGCCGGCCTCCTCGTCGGTATGGGGATTTCCGGCACGGCGTTCGGGGTCGTCCTGGCGGTGGTCGGACGGGCAGCGCCGGTGGAGAAACGCGCTCGCTATCTCGGCATCACCTCCGCCATGGGGTCGACGGGACAGGTCGTCCTGCCGCTTCTCGTCTCCTGGCTGATCGAATGGCTCGACTGGCGGATGACACTGGTCGTCGTCACCTTCGCGCTCGCCCCCATGGCCCTGTGCATTCCGTTTCTGCGTGCACACGTCACCGACGGCAGCCCGAGGATCGGCGAGGCCGACAGCGCGTCGATCGCGCAAACCGTCCGAAAAGCCTTCGGACATTCGAGCTATACGTTGCTCAGTGCCGGGTTCTTCGTCTGCGGCTTCCATCTCGCCTTCATCACCGCGCACCTTCCGAACTACGTGCAGAATTTCTGCGTCTCGACGGCCTCTGCGGCGGAGCTGCGGGCGCTCGGCCTACAGGCGCTCGCCCTGGCCGGCTTCGCCAACATCTTCGGCACGCTCTTTGCCTCGCATCTCGGGACCAGATTTCCGAAGCCCTATGTGCTTGCCGCGATTTATGCGCTGCGGGCGCTTGCCATCCTCGTCTTCATCTCGCTGCCGGTGACGCCCGCTTCGGTCATGGTCTTCGCACTCGTCATGGGCGGCCTCTGGCTGTCGACCGTGCCGCTGACGAGCGCGCTGGTTTTGACGATGTTCGGCCCGCGCGCGATGGGAACCCTGTTCGGCTTCGTCTTCCTGAGCCACCAGCTCGGCGGCTTCGCCGGAGTCTGGCTCGGCGGCGTGTTCTTCGATCGCTACGGAAGTTACGATCAGATCTGGTATCTCGCGATCGGCCTTGGCATCCTCTCGGCCGTCGCGCATCTTCTCGTTCAGGAGCGCGCGGCTCCCCGCATGGGCCTCGCCTATGGCGAATGAAATTCTTCTGCTCTGGCTCGCGGCGCTTCCGCTCATGGGAAGTCCCGGCCCCGCCACGATGAGCCTTGCCGGTCTCGGCATGGCCTTCGGCTTTCGCTCCAGCCTCGGCTACCTCGTCGGCATCATCACGGGCACGACGGGCGTCCTCTTGATGATCGCAACCGGCGTGACCACGCTGATCCTGGCCCAGCCGGTCTTGCTCACGGCTCTGACGATCCTCGCCGGGATCTACATCCTCTATCTCGCCTGGAAAATCGCCACAGCCCCCGTCGGGCCCCTCGCGCCGCGCGCGGAAGAGGCGCCGGCCTTCGTGCCGGGCTTCAGTCTGGCGATTGCAAATCCGAAGGCCTTTGCCGCGATCGGGGCGGTCTATGCCGGCCACACCGTCGTCGCGGACGATCTCACGGCCGATGCCGTCTGCAAGCTGGCCGCACTCGCGCTCGTCATCGTCATCGTCAACACGGCCTGGCTCGCCTTTGGCGCGGTCTTTTCACGAATTCTGACGGACCCCGCGACCGGACGCGCCGTGAATGTCGTCTTTGCGGTCATGCTGGTGGCGTCCGTCGGTTTTGCCCTCCTTTCCGCGGAGGGATGATATCCGGCGCTGCGCCCGTCAACGTCGCGCCGTCGCGGGCGCGATGATCGACATGACACACCTCACGGCAGAAGAACCAGGCTGCCGGTCGTGTGCCCGGCCTCGAGCTCGGCCTGCGCTTTCGCCGCCTCGTTCAGTCGGTAACTCCCGCCGATCTCTGCGGTGATCCCGGACGCGAACGCAGCGATCACCGCATTCGCGGCTTCCGGATAGCGCGCCTGATCGGCCGCATAGGCCATGACGCTGGGTTTCGCCAATGTCGCCGTTCCCAGTTCATCGATCCCGATCGGCGGGACCGGGCCCGCGACCCAGCCGATGCTGGCGACGGCGCCAAAAGGGCGCACGCTCCGCAGCGATTGTCGCAGCATGTCCCCGCCGATGCCATCGATCGCAAAATCCGCACCCCGTCCGGCCGTCAGATCCAAAACCTCACGCACCACATCGGCGGTGCGCCCGACGATGACGTGATCGACGCCGTTGGCCGTGGCGAAAGTCGCCTTCTCCGGCGTGCTGACGGTTCCGATCACCACGGCCCCGAGCGTCTTGGCCCAGCGGGTCAGCATCACGCCGAGGCCACCGGCCGCGGCATGAACGAGCAGGACGGATCCGTCCCGCACCGGATGGCTGACCGTGAGCAACATATGCGCGGTCAGGCCCCGCAGCATCGACGCCGCGGCCATCTCGAAAGGGACCTCCGGCGGCAGCCGGACGGCTCGCCAGGCGGGCACGAGCCGCATTGAAGCATAGCCGCCGGGGGCGCCGGCATAGACGACACGATCCCCGACCCGAAGTCCCTCGACATCCGGCCCGATGGCCTCGACGATCCCGGCGCCCTCGACACCGGGAACCCCTGGAGCCGGCAACGGGTAAAGCCCCCTGCGGTGATAGATGTCGATGAAACTGACGCCAATCGCGTGCTGGCGCAGGCAAATCTCGCCGGGACCCGGCTCCCTGGGCTCCGCCTTCACGACCTCGAGCACCTCCGGCCCGCCGGGCGCTGCGATCCGAACCTCAAACTCCACCATCTGGGACTCCATCTGTTCGGCACGATGATGACGGCTCACAGGACGTGAGAAAATTCCCTTTTTCCGCACTCGCCTTGTGAATATATTGACATATGGATTGGGAGAACCTCCGCCATTTTTCGGTTTTTGCCACCCATGGCAGTCTCGCAGGCGCTGCGCGCATCCTCGGGGTGGAGCATGCAACGGTCGCCCGCCGGATCGCCGCACTCGAGGCGCATCTTCAGGTCAAGCTGGTCGACCGGCGCGGTCGGCGTCTGACGCTGACGCCGGACGGCGAGCGGATCGCGGCCCTCGCCCGGACCATGGAATCGGGCGCCGAAGCGGTCACACGCGCGGCGGCCGGAGCGCGCGCCGAATTGAGCGGAGACGTCGCCATCAGCGCACCGCCGGCTTACGCGGCCGCCCGGCTCGCCGCGCCGCTCACAGCTTTGCGAAAACGGCATCCCAGACTGGAAATCCGTCTCCTCGGCGAATTCCGCAGTTCCGCCCTGGAAAGACGCGAGGCCGATATCGCCGTCCGCCTGAGCCGCCCTGAGACGGGGGATTTTACGATCACGAAACTCGGCGTGATGGCGTTTCGTCTCTATGCGAGCCCGGCCTATCTGAAGGAGACGCCCGAGCCAGACTGGACGTTCATCGGCTATGACGGGTCCATGGCGACCGCGCCGCAAGAGGTGAGACTTCGCGAAATCGCCGCAGGCAGACCCATCGCCTTCACCGCCAGCACCGCGGAAATCCAGCTCGCCGCAGCAAAGGCGGGCGCCGGCATCGCGATCTTGCCGGATTTCATGGCCGAACAGGACGGGAGGCTTGTCGCCGTGAGCGGCGATGGACCCGTCTTCCGGCGCGACATCTGGCTGGTGGTTCACTCCGACATGAAGGCCGCGGAACGGATCCGCGTCACGATCGAGGCTTTAAAGGCCGCGCTTGCTCAAGAGCATGGAACCAGCTGAGGCCGCAGGTTCTCAGAATCGCCCCCGGGTTCTTCCCCCCGCTCCTCGGGCGTCTAGAAAGTCGTCAGATAGAGTTTCAGCTTCCCGTCTTCGGCCAGATCTTTCGGCGTGACGATCGCCTCCGCTTGGATACGTTCCCAGCACGCCTGCCGAGACATGCCTCCCGATTGGCACTCGGGGCGCGCACGCCAGTCGTTCAGGAGAAATCGGCGACCCGCCTCCGTGTCGAAGTTCAGATCCGCGATCTTGCGCATATGTCCGATCGGATGACCGATATCCCTGAAGATCTTGAAAATCAGCTCCGCGCTGTAAATCGCTTTCGAATCCGGCCGATAGAAACGATCGTAGGGGAAGTAGTAATAGTCATAGGCTGCGAGCGAGGCGGGACTGTTCAGCTGTCCCGCCGGACGATAATCCTTCTTCGTCACATAGATCGCGAATTTCTGATCGACTCCTGCCTCGATGAAGTCCTCCAGAGGCATTTCGTCG
>NZ_CP180203.1:3817500-3890000 GCF_047553465.1 Afifella sp. YEN Y35 | reverse complement strand
ACCGGCGAGCGAGATGGGGCCGACAGGCCGTCGGGCGTGTCGACCCCCCGCTCCCGACCGCACGGCCCCTCTTCCCGCGAGCGGAATTGTCGCAGACACGCCCGTCGCGCGCCCAGACTTCGCCTGCAAGCTCCTCACCCGAAGCCGGTGTTGCGCTGGGCGGCCGCGAGCTTTTGCGGCAAAACCGTTCAACTGCCGGCGGGCAAGGGATCCGTTCCCTCGCTGAGGATGGCGAGATAACGCTCGTAGCTGAACACCCGCCCCCGCTTGCGCCCGGTGATTTCCGCGACGATGCCCATCTTCTCCAGTTCGGCCAGGGCCGCATTGACTGTCGGCGCCGACAGGCCGGTTTTCGCAACGAGCTGGTTGGAGCTCATGAACGGGTTCTGCTGAAAGAGCTCGTGGATGCGCAACGCCGAGCTGGCGCGGTCGCTTTCGTTCGTGATTCGCTCGCGGTCTTCCTTGAAGAGGTCGACGATCCGGGTGGCCGCCTCGAAAGCCTGGTTCGCCGTTTCGGCCACGCCCGCGAGGAAGAAGTCGAGCCAGGCCTCCCAGGCGCCATGCTCGCGCACCTCCTGAAGCAGGCGGTAATAGTCGGCCCGATGGGTCTTCAGGTAGAGGCTGAGATAGAGCAGCGGTTTGCGCAGCACCCCGTTGACGCAAAGATACAGCGTCACCAAAAGGCGGCCGATGCGGCCGTTGCCGTCGAGAAACGGGTGGATCGTCTCGAACTGGACATGCAGCAGCCCGGCCTTGATCAGGGCCGGCAGGCGCGATTCGTCTTCGTGGATGAAGCGCTCCAGCGCGTCGAGGCAGGCATCGAGTTCGGCGACGGGCGGCGGCACGTAGAGCGCGTTCCCGGGGCGCGAGCCTCCGATCCAGTTCTGCGAGCGGCGGAATTCGCCCGGGTCTTTCGTGCCGCCGCGGCCGCTTTTCAAAAGCCGGCCATGCATCTCGCGGATGAGGCGCAACGACAAGGGAAACTCGGCGAGCCGTTCCAGCCCGTACATCATCGCATCGACGTAGTTCGAGACTTCCCGGATGTCGTCGATCGGGTCTCCCGCCCGAGCTTCGGTCTCGAAGCGCAGGAGATCGCTCAGCGTGGATTGCGTCCCCTCGATCTGCGACGAGAGCACCGCCTCCTTGCGCACATACATATAGAGAAAGAGCTCCTGGCGCGGCAGCAGCATGGTGATGCCGTCCAAACGCCCGAGCGCGCGCTCGGCGAGACTCAGGCGATCGAGAAGAGCCAGGACGTCGATCTGCGGCGTCGGCGGCAGAGGCGGTGGAACGAAGGCGCGGACGTTTTCGCCGCCGACAGGCGTTGCGACATATCGGCCGAGGCGCAAATCAGGGTCGGAATCGGTCATGGCGCATCCTGGCAGCGCAAGCTTATTTAAGCAATCCAGTCTTCACTTAAATACCGCATATGCCAGCGTAAGCAGCCTTAAATAGCCTCGTCGCTCCCGCCCTGTCGCGACAGCCGGAGAGAGGCCGGGGCCCGAGTGGGGGTTGTGGCGCTCTGTCGCCGGGAAATTAGGGCAGCCCCGGAACGCACAAAAGCCCCGCTTGTTGGGGCGGGGCTTTGAGGGGATGTATGATTTGGTTGCGGGGGCCCGCAACGTCTTGTGTTATAACTTGGGGTCTGTTGCGGCTTTTGCGCCCGGAAACGATGTCGAGGATGTTCATCGCCTCGCCGCGTAAGGTGGCGTTGACCTCGCCGCGCTTGTCGCCGGGCTCAAGCATCACTTCGTCGACCAGCGCACGGAACGCCTCGGCGGCCTGATCGCGCAGTTCGGGATCGGCCAGAGCCTCGCTCAACTGCGTCACCTTGGCCTTGTAGATTTCGGCGATGTTGGGGTGGATGTCCGGGACATCCTCGGGCGCCTGTTCCATGCGCGCCAGGACATCCGCCTTCTGGCGTTCCAGTTCCTCCATCCGATCCTTCATGGCCGGCTGATACATGCCGTCCTCAATCGCTGCCATGATGCCAGCGATACCGCGTTCGATCTTCTCCAGCGCCTTACGGTCAAGCTCCACCTGCGCCCGGCGTTCACGGTTCTGACTGTTCAGCGCTTCGGCATAGGCGCGCACGGCCTTGGCGACCCGCTCGGCCGAAACCAGCCGTTCGGTAAGGCCGGACAGAATACGCTGCTCGATGTCATCGCGACGGATGGTATGGCCGTTGTCGCAGGTACCCCGCCGATAACGATTGAGACAGCCATAGCGGTCACGGGTGATGATGCCGTAATTGCCGCCGCAGCAGCCGCATTTGAGTAGGCCGGAGAACAGAAAGGCGGGGCGGCGCAGCTCGTTGACGTGCTTGGCACGATAAGCGCGCACGCCTTTGGTGACATTCTCGAACTGCCTGGAAATCTCCTCCTGCCGCCGCCGCGCCGCCTGCCACAGGTCTTCGTCGACGATGCGCAGTTCCTGCACCTCGGTCCTGATCCATTCGGACTCCGGGTTGACGCGCGAGACGCGCTTTCCCGTCGCCGGGTTCTTGATGTAGCGGAGCCGGTTCCAGACCAGCACACCGGCATAGAGCTCGTTGTTGACGATGCCGGTGCCCCGGCAGACATGGCCGCGAATGGTGGTGTCTCCCCAAGCCTTGCCATTGGGACCGGGAATACCGTCGCGGTTGAGATCGGCGGCGATGGCCTTGGGGCTCTTGCCGGCGGCGAATTCGCGAAAGATGCGGCGGACGATCTCGGCCTCGGCCTCGTTGATCTTCCGTTCGCCGCGCACCTGCTCACCATCGCCGTTGAGACGTTTCACGACGTCATAGCCATAGCAGAGGCCGCCGCCCGCCTTTCCCTTTTCGACGCGGCCCCGCAGACCACGGTGGGTCTTGGCGGCAAGGTCTTTCAGGAACAGGGCGTTCATGGTGCCCTTGAGACCGACATGGAGCTCGGAGATTTCGCCCTCGGCAAGCGTCACGAGCGTCACGCCGGCAAACTTGAAATGCTTGTAGAGAATGGCGACATCGGCCTGGTCGCGGCTGATGCGGTCCAGCGCCTCTGCCAGCACGGTGTCGAACTTGCCCGCCTGCGCGTCCTGCAAGAGCGCCTGGATACCCGGCCGCAAGGTGACGCTCGCGCCCGAAATGGCGGCGTCCTTGTAGGCGCCCACCACTTTCCACTTCTCCCGCGCCGCCTGGTCCCGGCAAATGCGGAACTGATCCTCGATGGAGGAAACGCTCTGATTGTCCGAGGAATAGCGGGCGTATAGCGCAACGCGGGTCATAAGACTTTCCTTTCTCTCAAGGGCGGATTTCACCCGTCCGGTTCCCGCCCCTCTTCCTTTGGCCGGTTGTCGTTGGCCGCCCGCTTCCGCCGCTCCTGCTCCCAGGCCCTGATGTGTTCGCGGGCGATATGGCGACCGATGGCCCGCGCGATGGTGTCCAGGTGCCGCTCCGCTTCTTGCGCCGCCCGTTGCTCGGTGCCGTTGTCGTTCGCCGGGGGCGGGATGAGCGCGGCCGCCTGGTCCTCCTTTTCCGTCATGGGTCGAACCTTTCCAGTATTGATGCATACTGGATAAGGATCGCGCAAAAGCAGCCGAGTTCTTATGGCCGTTATATACCCTGGTCTTCTCCCACGCCTCCTTTAGGCAAACAGCGCCTTCAACATTTCTCCCTGCTCGGCATGCTTGGCTGGATTTTCTGCCTTGAGCCTGCGCAAGTTGAGAAGCTTCCACTGGATGGCGGGGAGCCGTTCGCCCTGGGGCAGGTCGATGAGAGCGAAATCCGGTTCGGCGTTGTGAAGCGACATCAAGAATGCCGCTGCGTTGTCGGTCAGACGCCTTCGGACATCCGTGATCAGGCGCGTTCGCGCCGTTTCGAGATCGGACAGCGCGATCTCTTCCCGCGTCATCCCAACGAATTCCTCAGTGTACAGTTCTTCTATCGGGATAGCCGGTGGCGCCAGCAGTTCGTGCGGCGGACGGCCGGACGCGCAGACATAGACCAGAAAGACCCGGAACAAATCGTCCGTCAGCCCCTCATTCTCATAGAGCAGGTGGACATCGTAGAGATCGCGCGGGTGCTGGCGGTCGAGGGCGGCATGCAGCTTGCCGGCAAAGAGGTCCTCGAAGGCGAGCACCGGCATCTCGGCGAAGCCAAAGGCCTCCTCCACCGCGTCCGAAACCCTCATCGGCACCGGCGACAGCACCGTTCCGCGCATGACAGGCGAGGTCTCGATCTTCACACTCGCCGCACCGCGAGAGGCCATGATGCGGGTTTCCAGGTTCCCGCCGCCAGCGATGCGCTGGAGCCGCACATCCCTGTTGCTGCGGCCGAATGAGTCCATGATCCGGTCGAGCGTGGCATCGATTTGCTGAAGAGAGACGGCGCGATCCTCGATCGGCGCATAGGTCAGATCGATATCGACCGACAGACGCGGCATGTCCCGGTAGAAGAGATTGATGGCCGAACCGCCTTTGAGCGCAAAGACCTCCTCAGCCGCAATGGCCGGCAGGAGGCGCATCAGCAAGCGGACCTGCTCGACATAGCGTTCACGCATGGCTCGCGTCCTCGTCCCCATCCGCAGGCAGAAGCGTCTCGGGCACATAGATCCGGTAGACCGGGTGCAGTTTTCCGCCCTTCACCAGCGCGCGCGGGCCGGATCCGAAATCGATGGCGCTCTTGTCAAGATGCTTCACCCAGGCATGGGCATGCCGGTCGGCGAACACGAAGAACAGGCGCTTAACCTTGATGCTTCGGCAAGCGCGCAGCAGGGTCATCAGGCGCTTGGGACGCAGGTTCGTCAGCCCCTGAAAGATCATGTCCAGATTGTCGAAGGTCGCGTGGGCTGGCAGTTCGTCGAGCGCTTCGAGGATGGCGCGCTCGGGGGACGAAACCTTGAGCGGCCAGCGCCAGGGGCTCACGGTCGGGCCATGTCCCGCCCCCACCCCCGGCGCGCTCTCGAATTGGTGCTCGGCATTCTCGACGCCGGCAAGGTCGTCACCGAACAGGACGCGCGAGCGAACGACGAACTGTGCCTTGCCCGGAAGGCGGGCCAGCCAGGAGGGAACTTCGCCATAGAGATAGACACGCTCCCCGCCGCCAAGCGGCAGATAGTGAGCGAGCCCATGGAAGCCGAGCGCGCTCAAGCCACCCAGATGGACGTCATGTTCCATGATCCATTGGATCGACAGCAGCGGGAGCTGCCAGTCGGTCTCCGGTCGGACAAGCGGGCGCCCTGCCTGATCGGTATGAGGCAGCGGCCGGCGGTAGACCCCGCGTGCCACCCGCTCCAGCCAGCCCCGCTCGGCGTAATCGTGGATGGACTTGGGATCGATGCCGAAGCGCTTCAGCCATGCGGCGTCGACCAGGAAGCCGGGAGGAACGCGCTCCAGAAAGGGCTTCAGCCTTGGTGTTCTTTGATGGCTCATAACCATCAAATTCTCATATTTTGAAAATATGCGCAACTTTCATTTCCTATATATCCCTTTTTGATGGTCCATAACCATCAAAAAATGGAGACTTCAAAATTCTCTATGCCATTGCCGTCCGGGACGGGCGCACCGGCAGGAACGACCACGGACGCACCCCTTTTCGAGAGCCCGGCAGGACGATGATACGAATCCTCGGCACATACGCTTATGGTCCGAGGATTCGTAACAATCTCCCCTGCAGGAAGGCTCGCCTTGCCTTCCGCGACATCCACACGACCGCGAAGGGCGCGACTTCCGAATTCATGGGCAAAAGCCATCGCCGTCTGAAGTCTTTTGCGAACGATTTCGGAATAGAGCAAATCGGAGCAGTTCATCCCTCCCGCCGCCTGTTCCAGACGAGCTGCGCCCGGTCCCCCTCCTCGGAGGGGAACAGGGCGGCGGTGAAGGGTTCGGGAAGGCTCGGGTCGTCGAGACGGAGGCGGAGATAGTATTTCGGGTGATCACCCGTTGTCCGGGCATCCCAGGCGTCACCGATGCGGGCGTTGCCGACAAGGACTCGGAATGCCGGGGCGTTGTCATGGGTACGGTCGTCATTGGGGACGAGCCGGACTTTGGCGTCGATGGTGAGCGTGCGGATGGAACCGGTCCAGCCCCCGTCATTGGACAAAGTGAAGGTGCCGATTTGCATAGGTTACTCCTGGAATTGCGATGCGGATGAGACAGCGGGCGACGCCGCTTCGCTATCGCCCGCGCGGGGTGAGCGGGCGCGCCGCGCCGGTTGGTCGATGTTCGTCTCGGGCAACCCCTCCTTGCGCGCCTTGGCGAAGGCGCGGTCGCTGTCGAGGAAGGCCTCCAGCATGAAGGGAATGAGCTCGGCGACGGACTCGGCCTCGCCATAGGTGGCGCGGTAGAGGATCGCATAATCCCGTAGCGCCTGGTTCAGGTCCGCGCCGACGGTGATGGTGATCTTCGCCGGCGTGCGGTCGGGCAGTTTTCCGAGTTTCAGATTGGCCATGATCGATCCTCCTTTGCTAAAGCTTCGGTGGACAGGTTTCAGCCCTGGTAGCGGCGCAATACGAGATCCCTGTGAACGATGATCCTGAGCGGCCAGCCGGGACGGACGGTGATGGTCGGCTGGATGTTCAGGTTCTTCTCGGTGATGCGCTGGCCGGCGCGGTTGACATTCTGCTGGGTGGACTCGCGTATCGCCCGGACCAGGTCGCTCTCGTTACTGCCGAGGCTCAGCTCCGTGCCGACGCCGAGCAGGGTGGCAAGCGCGATGCCCTTGATGAGCCGCCAGGTGTGGTAGTCGACCTCGTCCTCGAGCCCGGCATAGCCGGCGGTGTCGGTGGCGGGCAGATTGTCGATCTCGATGGAGGAGCCGTCGGGCAGGATGATGCGCTGCCAGACAAGCAGCGCACGGGACTGGCCGAAGGCAATCACGCTGTCATAGGTGCCGATCAGGCGCGAGCCCTGTGGTATCAGCAGCGTGCGGCCGGTCACCGTGTCGTAGACGTTCTGGGTGACCTGGGCGACGACGAGGCCCGGCAGGTCGGAATTGATGCCCGTGATCAGGCTCGCGGCGATCACACTGCCGGCCATCACCTGATGGGGCGAGACCGGGGTCTGTAGCGCGTGCGGATTGTAGATGCCGCCGGTATCGCGCTGATTCAGGAAGTCGAGCTTGCGCTGCTGGTTGTTCTGGTCGCGTTCGGGATCGAGCGCCAGGCGGTTGGCATCGGGCGAACCGGTCTCCGTCGCTGCCATTTGCTGGGACTGGCCCGTCACTGCCGGCGCGTCCTGCCGCGGCCGGTTCTCGATACGGAAGAAGACGCCGGCCTCCTTCGCCTGGATGGCCTGCTGGGCGAGGCGCTGCTCCTCGGCGGACAATTCCGATCCTCCCGGCGCGATGCCGAGCTGCCGCTGGCGTTCGAGGATCGGCCGGCCGAGATCGCCGGGCAGCGGCGGCCCGAGCTGCGGTGTCTCCGGCTTGACCTGGCTGTAATCGCCGGGCAACGCGGCAAGGCCGTCCGGGGTCGGTTTGCGTTCGGTGTTGTAGAGCTCCTCGGCCTGGTCCTGGATTCGCAGGGCCGGGCCTTGCAGCGCCATCATGGTCACGCCGAGGATGGCGCCGGAGCCGAGCGCGGCCACGCCGATGACAAGGCCGCGCCTGAAGCGTACGACGCGGCGGGGCGCGGCGCGCAGGTCCAGCTTGCCGGGATCGCGCTTGGACGAACCGGCAGGTTTTGGCGTGGGTGCGGCGGGATCCGTCATGGCCTCTCCCCCTACCGGTCCGTGCGCGAAAACAACGCGGTGCGCCGTGGCGTCCCGTCGGTCCGGGAAATCCGAACCACCTGCTGCGGCTTGGCGCCGAGGCGCAGTTCGGCGGCAGCGAAGAGGCGGTCGACGATGTAGTAGTTGCCGCGCATGCGGTAGTTGACGAGCTGGTTGCCGCCGTCGGCGCCCACCACGAAGAGCGGCGGCGCCTCGCCCTGATCGATCCGGCGGGGGAACTCGATATAGACCTTGTGGCCATCGTCGAAGGCGCGCAGGGGCTTCCAAGGCGGGTTGTCGCCGGTGATGGCGTAACGGAAGCGGATGTTTTCGAGCGCGATGTTGGACGCCACCGGCAGCGCTGTCTCGGCCGCCGCGTTCTGCCGGCGCAGGGCGAGAAGCTGATCGGATGGATAGGTCCAGGAGATCGCCGCCATGGCGGTCCTCTCGGTGCTTTCAAGCTGGAGGTGATAGGCGCGGCGGTCGGTGGTGATGACGAGATTGGTTTTGAGGCCCGGCGCAAAGGGCTTGACCAGCACATGGGTACGCTCCGAATTGCCTGTGCCGCTCAGCGTGTCGCCGATCACCCAGCGCACCGTGTCGCCGGCGGAGACGGAGGTGAGCTTTTCGCCGGGCTGCAAGGCAATGTCGCTGACGCGCTCGGGCGCCGCATAGAGACGGTAGAGCGCCCCTTCCGTATAGGGATAGACCTGGATGGCGTTGACATAGCCGTGCTTGGTCGGCTCCTGGGTCGCCGCCTTGTTGGCGTCCTCGACCCGCTCGGTCGGCGGGCGCTTGTCCTCGGTCACCTCGCCGGGCTCCGGCAGAAGCTGGCCCGGCAATGGCAGGACCTTCGGCACCTCGACGATCTTCACCGGCCTGGCCGGTTCCCTGTCGATGACGGCCGGCTTGAAGTCGTCGGAGTCGTAGCTGATCGTTGGCGGCAAAGGCTTTGTGGCGCAGGCGGACAAGGCCAGCGCCGACACGGTGATGACGAACATGTTCTTCTTCATTGAGAGGGCTCCTTGGGCGATTGCGGCGCGGTGGCGTCGAGTTCGCGCGACCAGTCGATGGCGTTGACGAAGACGCCGAGGGGGTTCTTGCGGAGCTGCTCGGCGGTGCGCGGGGTCTGGATCACGACCGTCAGGATCGCGGTCCAGCGCTCGGTGCGGGCCAGGCTACCGCGCTCGAAGACCTGCTCGGTCCACTTGACCTGGAAGGAGGCGTCAGAGGCCCGCACAACGCTCGTCACCTGAACCGAGACGCTGCGGGTGCCGATCGCGCTGAAGGGATCGTTCTTCTTAGCGTGGTCGTTCAGGAACAGCGCGGCGCGGTCGGTGGCGAAATCGTAGGCGGACAGCCAGTTCTGGCGCACCAGCACCGGATCGGTGGACACCGAACGGACGTTGGTGATGAAGCGGGCGAGGTGCCAGGCGATCTGGGCGTCGGCCGGCTGGTAGTTCTGGATCGCCGGCGCGACGGCGCGCGCCTCGCCGAACTTGTCGACCTCGACCACATAGGGCGCGACGCGGCTTTGCAGCGACTGCCAGAGCAAGCCGCCGGAAAGACCGACGGAAAGCGCCAGGCAGCCGAAGGCCATGACCCGCCAGTTTCTTGCCTGGATACGGGACGCGCCGATGCGCTCGTCCCAGAGCTGGGCGGCCCTCTGATAGGGAGTGACGGGCTCCGGCGTCGTGCCGTATCGTTGAATCGGTCGTCGGAAGAACATGGGTCAGTCGTCCTTGTCATTGAGGGAGGGATTGGCGCCGTTGCCGGGCCGGTCACCGTCCTTGATGGCTTGGGTGGCGGTCTGCCGATGCGCACGCGCCGCCTGTTCGGAGCGCAGGCGGTTCGCCCAATCCGGCGGGGAACTGGAGGGGATGCCCGCCGATGCGGCGCTTGCCTCCGACATGGAGGCGGTCGGCGTGCCGCCGGTGGCCGTCCAGGCGCCACGGCGTCCGGCATCGGCGCTTTCTTTCAGAGAGGAAGAGGCGCGACCCGCGACTTGGCGCGCGGCGTTTGTGGCGGCTCCGCCGGCAGCGCGCGCCATGCCACCAACACCGGCCGCGGCGCCTGCCATGCCGGACGTCCCGGAGGTCGCCTGTCCCAGTTGGTAGGCGGAAGAAGCGGCAGACCCCATCGCCGTGCCCGCGCGGATGGCGGCTAGACCGCCGCCAGCGGCCATGCGCGCCCCGGCAAGCGCCGCGCCACCGGCGAGCATGGTCGCGCCCACCGCAGCACCAGTTGCGCCGAGGGCGGCGCCGGCGCCGAGCTGCGGTGCTCCGGATACAAGACCCGAAGCGATGCCGGGGCCGAAGATGCCGAGACCGAGCAGCGCCAGAGCGCCCAGCACCTGCGACATGGCGGCGGCAAGGTCCGGTTCCTGGCCCTGAAGGCCGTTGGTGAAGGAAGCGAACAGCGTCGAGCCGATGCCGACGATGACGGCGAGCACCATCACCTTGATGCCGGAGGAAATCACGTTGCCGAGAACCCGTTCGGCGAGGAACGACGTCTTGTTCCAGAGCGCGAAGGGCACCAGGACGAAGCCGGCGAGCGTCGTCAGTTTGAACTCGAGCACGGTGATGAAGAGCTGGATCGCCAGAATGAAGAAGGCGATGAGGACCAGGAACCAGGCCAGCAGCAGGACGAAGACGGTGAGTGCGTTGCCGAAGATTTCCGGAAAGCCGACGAGATTGCCGACCTGATCGATGAGCGGATACGCCGCCTCATAACCGGTGGCGGCGATCTTGCCAGGTTTGAGCAGATCGTCGGCGGCGAGCGTGCCGGGCGCGGCCTGGATGCCGAGACCGGAGAAGGACCTGTAGATGATCTCGGCAAGGTTCTGGAAGTTGTTGAGGATCAGCGCGAAGACGCCGACATAGAGCACCTTCCGGATCAGGCGCCCGATGATGTTGTCCTCGCCGCCCAGAGCCCAGAACAGGCCTGCCAGCGTAATGTCGATGCCGATCAGGATGGTGGTGAGGAAGGCGACGTCACCCGACAAGAGTCCGAAGCCGCTGTCGATGTAGCGGCTGAAGGTCTCCATGAACCGGTCGATGATGCCGAGATCATTCATCGCGCGTCGCCTCCCTGCCGGTCAGTTCCCGGAATAGGCGGAGCCGGAACCGAGGAACCTGCGCGTGGTCTCGCGCGCCGCTTCCTCCGCCTGCGCCTTGCGCGCGGCGTCTTCTGCCTCGGCGCGGTAATGGGCGGCCATCAGCGTCTGGATCTGCATCTGCTGCTTGGCCGAAAGCGCAATGAGCTGATTCGCGGCCTGCTGCGCCTGCAGCGCCCCGACGGCGCCATGGCTCCGATTGACGAGATCGGTGAGTAGCCCTTCGTCGACGCGCACGTTCTCGACGATCTGCGATTGCACCCGCATGGTTTGGCGGAAAGCGTTCATGGCACTCTGCCAGCGCTCGCGCGCGGCAGTGGCGATATCGCTGGTGCTGACCGTGGCATCGTACGAGCTTGGATATTGCTGCCGCCACTGGCCTTCGAGCTGCGTCAGGTCGAAGCTGAGGCCGTCGACCTGCATCATCAGCCCGTCGATACGGTTCAGCGCCCCCTGGAGTTGTCCGAGCGAGGAGAAATCCAGCCGCTGAAGGTTCTTTGCCATGTTCTGCAACATGACCGCCTGGTTCTGGAGCTGCTGGATCTGATTGTTGATCTGCTCCAGCGCACGCGCCGCCTGCAGGACATTCTGACCGTAGTTGGTGGCATCGAAGACCGGCCAGGCGGCATGGCCCACCTGTGGCGTAGCGATGGCAAGAGATGCGGCGAGGAGCGCCGCGAGAGACGTGCGTTTCATGGTGTTGGCTCCTGTATTTGGGGAGAGAACGGGCCGAGGATGTCGGCGGCCCAATCGAGGCCGCGGGCTCTCAGAAACTCGACGGCGAAGGCCTCCCTGCCGTGCTCGGCCAGGATTGTGTCGATGAGGGTCTGGGAGGACGGATCGGAGGCGCCGCAGAGCGCCAGTGCCACGGGGCCGAGGCCCAGCTCGAACAGCCGGTTGCCGCGGCGCGATTGCAGGTAGTAGTGCCGTTTTGGCGTTGCCTGCGCGATCAGTTCGATCTGCCGATCGTTGAGGCCGAAGCGCTCATAGGCCGTGCGCGCCTGGGGTTCGATGGCCCGGTCGTTGGGAAGAAAAATGCGCTGCGGGCAGCTCTCGATGATGGCGGGCGCGATGGAGCTGTCGGCCACGTCCGCCAGCGACTGCGTCGCGAAGATCACCGACACGTTCTTCTTGCGCAGGACCTTCAGCCATTCGCGGATGCGGGCGGCGAAGAGCGGATTGTCGAGATAGACCCAGGCCTCGTCGAGAATGAGCAGCGTCGGCCGCCCGTCGAACCTCTCCTCCAGACGGTGGAAGAGGTAGGTCAGCACCGGCAGGACGACGCCGGCCTCATGCATCAGTTCCTCGGTCTCGAAGCATTGAACGTCGGACAGCGCCAACCGGTCCTCGGCAGCGTCGAGCAGCCGGCCGAAGGGGCCATCGAGCGTATAGGGCTGGAGCGCGGCCTTGAGGGCGTTCGCCTGGACGAGGACGGACAGGCCGGTGAGCGTGCGCTCCTCGGCCGGCGCGGTGGCGAGGTTGCACAGCGCCGACCAGACGGCCTCCTTCACTTCCGGGGTAACGGTGACATGCTCATGAGCGAGCAGCGCGCCGATCCATTCAGCCGCCCAGCTTCGCGTCGCCGGATCGTCGATGTCGCGGAGCGGCTGGAAGGCGAGCGCGTTCGTGATGTCATCAGGGGCCGCACCCAGCGCATGATGCTCCCCACCCATGGCCAGCACGGCTGCGCGCGCCGAATTGCCCTTGTCGAAGATGGTGACCTGAGAGCCGGCATAGCGCCGGAATTGCAGTGCGATCAGCGACAAGAGCACCGACTTGCCTGCGCTGGTCGGGCCGACGATCAGCATGTGGCCGACATCGCCCACATGGGTGGAGAGGCGGAACGGTGTGGAGCCGCTGGTTTCCGCATGGAGTAGCGGCGGACATTCTGTCTGAGTGACTTTGGCGAGATGGGCGTTGCGCGCCGGTCCGGCCCACACCGCCGAGAGCGGCATGAGATGGGCGAGGTTCAGGGTGTGGACGAGCGGCTGCCGGACATTGGCGTAGACATGGCCCGGCAGTGAACCGAGCCAGGCTTCGACGGCATTCACCGTTTCCCGAATGCAGGTGAAGCCGAGGCCGTTGACGATGCGCTCGACGGCGCGGACCTTTTCCTCCGCGGTATCCCGGTCCTCGTCCCAGACGGTGATGGTCGTCGTCAGATAACCGAAACCGACACGATCACTGCCGAGCGCCTGCAAAGCGGCGTCTGCATCGAGCGCCTTGTTGTCGGCGTCGCTATCGACCAGTACAGCAGGCTCGTTGGTCAGCACCTCGCGCAGGATCGCTGTGATCGACTTGCGCTTGGCGAACCACTGCCGGCGCAGGCGGGTGAGCACCTTCGTCGCCGCCATCTTATCGAGCGGGATGAAGCGCGTGCCCCAGCGATAGGCAAAGTCCTGATGGTTCAGTGCGTCGAGGATGCCGGGGCGGGTCGCGTTCGGAAAGCCGAGGATCGTCAGCGTCCGCAAGTGCCGGTCGCCGAGCATCGGCTCCAGGCCGCCGGTCAAGGGCGTATCGACCAGCACGCCATCAAGATACATCGGCGTTTCGGGCACGGCGACGGGATGGCGCTTTGTCGAAATGACCCCGTGCAGAAAGGTCAGCGTCTCGGCATCGTCGAGCGCGCGGATCTCCGGCAGGAAGCCGCTGAGCAAATCCAGCACCCGCTCGGTCTCGTCCCGGAACCGGGCCAGTTCCTGCCGCCAGTTGCGGCCGCCGCCGTCCCCTTCCCCCTTCCGGTCGGAATCCAGCAGCGCATTCTCGGTGCGCGCCTGCGCGTCGGGCGGCGGCATGTAGAGAAGTGTGAGGTGATAGCGGCTTTCGAAATGCCGGCCCTGCCCGTTCGCCGGGTCATCGCTCCACCGGGGCGATGACTGATCCGGCTCACCTTCAAAGGCCGCGCGGCGTTCCTCATCGACGAGCCATGAGGCCGCGTCCGGGAAGTTGGACCGCGGATAATCCTGCGCCTCAAGCCGCTCCGCCTCGAAGAACAGCGCCCAGCCGGAGCCAAGGCGCTTCAGCGCATTGTTGGCCCGTGCGCCGAGCCCGACCAGTTCGGCGTCCGTCGCGCTTTCGAGATCGGGGCCGCGAAAGCGGAAGCTGCGCTGGAAACTGCCGTCCTTGTTGAGGACGATGCCGGGCGCGACTAGCGCCGCCCAGGGCAGCAGATCGGCAAGCCGGTCGGCCCGGTTGCGGTATTCGGCCAAGCTCAGCATCGCCACCCCCCCTTCTGTCGGAGGTGGCGGGCAAGCACGGACAGGAAGTCCGGATCGCGCCGGGCCGCAAAAACGCTGAGCGTATGCCCGGCGACGAACAGGCCGAGCCCGGCGATCCACTGCTGGAGACCGAGGCCGATGGCGGCCGCCAGCGTGCCGTTGAGGATGGCGACGGCGCGCGGCGCGCCGCCGAGCAGGATCGGCTCGGTCAGCGCGCGATGGACCGGGATTTCGAAGCCCTCGATGTGGCGAGCAGCATCCATCAGACGAGCGCCCCGCCGCCGAAGGAGAAGAAGGAGAGGAAGAAGCTCGACGCCGCGAAGGCGATGCTGAGGCCGAAGACGATCTGGATCAGCCGCCGGAAGCCGCCCGAGGTCTCGCCGAATGCGAGCGTCAGGCCGGTGATTATGATGATGATCACCGCGACGATCTTGGCCACCGGCCCCTGAACCGATTCCAGGATGCGCTGGAGCGGTTCTTCCCACGGCATGCCGGAGCCCGCCGCATAGGCCGGGGCCGTGAGCAGAAACGTGAGGGCGGTAGCCGACAGAAATCGGAGCTTTTTGCGCATGAGATGTCCTTTCACGAGAGCGATTGCAGTTGGGGCCTGGAAAGCGTGGTCACCGCGTAATCGCCGTTGGCGTCGAGGCCGGTGACTTCGGCGATGGTCTCGATGTGTCGGGATGAGCCGCGCCCGGCGATGAACACCACGAGATCGATCGCCTCGGCGATCAGGCGGCGCGGGATGACGGTGACGCTCTCCTGCACCAATTGCTCGATGCGGTAGAGAGCGGCATGGGCGGAATTGGCATGCACGGTGGCGATGCCACCCGGATGGCCGGTGTTCCAGGCCTTGAGCATGTCGAGCGCCTCGGCGCCCCGCACCTCGCCGACGATGATCCGGTCGGGGCGCAGGCGCAGGGTCGAGCGAACGAGATCGGCCAGAGATACGACACCCCGCCGCGTGCGCAGCGCCACGCAATCGGCCGCCGCGCATTGCAGCTCGCGCGTATCCTCGATGAGGATGACCCGTTCGTCGCAATTGGCGATCTCGGCCAGCAGTGCATTGGCGAGTGTGGTCTTGCCCGAGGAGGTGCCGCCGGCGACCAGGATGTTTATCCGCTCCCGCACCGCCTGCCTGAGGGCTTCGGCCTGGATCGGGACCATGATCTGGGCACGGACGTAGTCGGCTAGGGTGAAGATCTTCGCGGCGGGCTTGCGGATGGCGAAGCACGGCGCCAATGCGATCGGGGGCAGCACGCCCTCGAAGCGCTCTCCCGATGGCAGCTCGGCGCTGACAATTGGATTGTCCGCATGCACCTCGGCGCGGACATGGGAGGCGACCAGGCGAATGATCCGTTCGGTTTCGGAGGGGTGGACGCGGAGACCCGCATCGCTCCGCCCATCACCAAGCCGGTCGATCCAGAGCCTGCCGTCGGGGTTGACCATCACCTCGATGACGGCGGGGTCGGAAAGGGCCTCGGCAATTGCCGGCCCCATCGCCGTCTTCAGCATGGCGCGGCGGCGCTCCTCGGCAGTCGGGCTCATGGCTTGTTCTCCCCGCCCCCGGGACCGAGCGAGCGCTTGCCGCCGGCGATCTGACGGCCCACCTGCTCGACGAATTTCTGGTAACGCTCCTGCGCGACCGCCTGCGCCGCCTTGTCCGGGATCGGCGTGTGCGCGTTGAAGGTGAGATAGAGCCGCACGAAGAAGGCGAGGCTCTCGGTCAGGACATCGATGTCGCGCCGGATGAGGTTGTTCTCGCGTGTCAGCCGGTCGAGGCGGATCCTCAACGCCTCATCGAGCGCATGGGCGCCGCGGTGACGGATGTAATGGCGGATCGCGTCGGTGATGATGGCCGACTTGGAGGCGCCGGGCTTGGCCGCCAGCGCTTCGAGCTCGGCGCTCGTCTCCTCGTCGATGTAGATGTTGTGGCGCGGCTTCATGCAGTCTTGCCCTAACGGTCTTTGAGAAAGTCAGGACAAGGATCGCCGGATGCGCCGGAATCTCTTACGGCCTTTATGTACGACGGAATGCGATCACATGCGGATGCTTGCGCTGGATCAGAACCCTTCGAGGATATCTTTCTCCGGCCCCATCGCTTCGTTGACGCCATAGACGCGCGCCGGCTTCGACAGCCGATCCAGGGCGCGCTTGTCGGCGACGACATCCGACTCGTCCGCATCGAGCCCCGGAAGATCCGGCTGCCCCGGCTCGACGGGCTTCGCGATCTGTTCCTCCGCCATGCCCGGATGGCGCTGCTGCTGAAGCCCGCCTTCCTCGCCAAGGGAACCCCGCCTGGTGCCGTCCTCGTCGGATGGCATTAGGCGGTCGTCGGTACCGCGCACCTGGCCGCTCCAGTCGTCGGGGCGCGGTGCCGGTTTGTCCTCGTAGCCGCCTTCGGAAAGCTGTGGGGCCGGCAGAACACGCTGCGTGAAGTTGCGATCTTCGTAATAGCGCAGCTTCTTCGCCCGGATCGGCGGCAGGCCGGAGACCAGCACCAGTTCATCCGCGGACGGCAATTGCATCACCTCGCCGGGCGTCAGCAGCGGCCGCGCGGTCTCCTGCCGGCTGACCATAACGTGGCTCAGCCACGGCGCTAGGCGGTGGCCGGCATAGTTGCGCTGCGCCCTGAGTTCCGTCGCCGTGCCAAGAGCGTCGGAGATGCGTTTCGCCGTCCGCTCGTCGTTGGAGGAAAAGGCGATGCGCACATGGCAATTGTCGAGGATGGCGTTGTTCTCGCCATACGCCTTGGATATCTGATTGAGCGACTGCGCAATGAGGTAGGCACGGATGCCATACCCGGCCATGAAGGCCAGCGCCGTTTCGAAGAAATCAAGCCGCCCCAGCGCCGGAAACTCGTCGAGCATCATTATGAGCTGATGCCTGCGGGTCTTCTTCGGGTCTCCTTCCAGCCGCTCGGTCAACCGCCGCCCGATCTGGTTCAACACCAGTCGCACCAACGGCTTGGTGCGCGAGATGTCGGATGGCGGGATGACGAGATAGAGCGAGACCGGATGTTCGGCATCCATGAGATCGGCGATGCGCCAGTCGCAGGCCGAGGTCGTCGCCGCGACGGTCGGGTCGCGATAGAGTCCGAGGAAGGACATGGCGGTGGAGAGCACACCCGAGCGCTCGTTCTCCGACTTGTTCAGCACCTCACGCGCGGCCGAAGCCACGACCGGATGGACTCTCGGGTTCTCCGGCGTGCCGAGATGGTTGGTCGCCATCATCCGCCGCAGCGTCGCCGCGAAGGACCGGCGCGGATCGGACAGGAAGGTGGCGACTCGCGCCAGCGTCTTCTCCTCCTCGGCATAAAGCACGTGCAGGATGGCGCCGACCAGCAAGGCGTGACTGGTCTTTTCCCAATGGTTCCGGCGCTCGAGCGCACCCTCGGGGTCGACCAGTATATCGGCGATGTTCTGGACGTCGCGCACCTCGTCCGGCCCCTTGCGCACCTCCAGCAACGGATTGTAGCGGGCCGACCGCAGGTCGGTCGGGTTGAATAGCAGGCAATGCGAAAATTTCGCGCGCCAGCCAGCGGTCAACTGCCAGTTTTCGCCCTTGATGTCGTGGATGACGGCCGAGCCGGTCCAGGTGAGAAGGGTCGGGACGACGAGGCCGACGCCCTTGCCCGAGCGCGTCGGCGCGAAGGCCATAACATGCTCCGGTCCATCATGGCGCAGATACTGGTCGGCGAACCTACCGAGGAACACGCCTGCCGGACGGAACAGGCCGGCCTTGCGGATCTCGCGCGGCAAGGCCCAGCGCGAGGAGCCATAGGTCGTTACAAGCCTGCTCTGCCGCGCCCGCCAGAGGGAACCGGCGATCGCGGCGGCGCACCCTATGAAGCCGCTGGCGGCGGCCAGCATCCCGGCCTTGTCGAATACCTCCGGCGCATAGGCCTCGTAGAAATACCACCACTCGAACAGCTTCCACGGCTGATAGACCGGCCAGCCGAACAGGACGAACCAGGGGCTGCCAAGCTGCGCCTGATAGCCCAACATGTCGGCGCACCACTGCGTCGCCGCACATACGCCGAGGATGACGATGGCGAAGACGACGGCGATCTGGCCGATCAGGAGCTTGGTGGGGGTCATGGGCGTCGTTCCGCTGCTTGAGACAAACGGAACGATAATCGAGCGATGCGACAGAAGCGCTTATGGTCTTTATATACGATGGAATGCGATCGACGTTCTCCGATCAGGACAACCACTTGGCATAATGAGTCGCCTGCCAAACGAAGTATGCCGCCGAGGCCATGTGCACAACTCCCACAATAGGATCGACGGAGGAAGACCCCGCCACTACGACCCGAAAGAGCAGCAGCGTGCAGGCCATGTGGAAATGCCGAAAGACGGTTCTAAGACATAGGCCCCTACAAGAACGACATCGGACAATTAAGTGGCTATGTTGGTACCCTCCGCGCCAACGGCAATGCCGGCATCGGCCTTTCTTCGAACCGACAGCAGGACAGCACCCTTGCTGCTCGACGGCGCCATGCGCGGTCGTGCGTTTCCGACCAAGTCGAACAGGTCCTGGGACCGACGCTCAGGCCCGGCGAAACTATCGTCATGGACCTGTCTGGACGCCCCCGTTGATGCAAGAAGAATCTTTTCGAAGAGTTCGGAGCGTAGTCGGGTGCTGACATGTGTCCGGCCTCTGTTGCGGCTATCACACGCTGCGGGCCCGTATGGGGATTTCGCGGATTGGGCCAATACAATCTGGCGCGCTCGAGGTGCGCATCCATGATCTGGTTTTCCCGATCCCGTCTTATTGACCGTGGCGCCTTACTCTCCGTTCGACCTTCTCACACTTTCGCAGCCCGCTAGAGGAGCGGACTAACCTGCTACGACCGGCGTTCGATAGGTTCCGCTTTTAGAGCAGAATTCGTTCATGCTGCATCGTATCCGGCGGCGGCGATGTAATTGGCACATTCGTGCACTGTGAAGGTTGGGATCAGGCTGCCGATCCTGTCCCACAGGCCGTCGATGGTGCGCTCGGCTGCCTTCCTGAGCATTGCCTTGAGCTTCGAGAAGTCCGGGCTGTAGGGCGGAAGAAACAGCAACGGCGCTCCCGCTGTTTCGATCATCTGGCGAGTCCGCGGACCCTTATGGCTGGACAGATTGATGGGGTGGACGCCCCCTCAACCTGTCCAGCCATAAGCGGGCCGCCGTGCGCCGGGCCATCGAACGGGCCGGCCTCCAAATGCACCTTTTCCAGGACTACAACTCCGACTTAAATCCAGTAGAAATAGCCTTCTCCACGCTAAAAGCATTCCCATAAAGAAGCATGCGCCGCGGCTCGTCAATGAGCTTTGGGACACTATTGCTCACGGCATCGACGCCATCTTTCTCGTCTACGTCTCCACTACCTCGCTGCTGCCGATTATGACTGGTGAGTGATCGAAAAATGCTTAGGTAAGAACGTTGCATCAAGATTCAACCGGTTCGCTCATTCAGCCGGGTCTAGTTGTTTTGGTCCCGCTAAACCTTTAGCCCGCCCATCTGACCATGACACTCCCGGCCAGCATGCTCATGCCAATCGCGAGGAGTAAAGGACCAGCGAATTCCTCTGCAACAATGCTTGAGGTCGAGGAAACCGACAGCAGCATCAGGCTGAATTCTCCTCCGTGGGCCAGGATGATCCCAGTGCGCCATGAGGTCTGAAGCGACTCGCCGAAAAGTCGGGCGACGACCAAAACAATCAGCGTCTTGCCCGCGAATATGATCGCGAGCCAGATCAGCACGACAGGCCATGCAGATGGAATGATCCAAAGTGGCAATTGCGTTCCGATGCCGACAAAGAAAATCCCGACAAACAAATCGCGGAAGGGCCTAATCTCGTTCTCGACAGCATGGCGCGCATCACCCTCGCCAATAATCATGCCGGCCGCGAATGCAGCGAGTGCCGGAGAAAGACCGGCGGAGGCCGCGACAATCGCAGACCCTAGTGCAATGGTGAGCGCGAGGAGCTGGGCAAGTTCCGGATCGCCACGCGACGCTACCCAACGGGCAAGCACCTGCAACGGGCCACGGGCAATGAACAGAGCTGCAACCAATGCCATTGCACTGGCGACGACCGTTATCACGCCATACCCTTCGGCGGCTCCACTCATCGAATCGTGCAGAAGCAGGAATGCGACAGCTGCCAAGTCTTGAAACAGAAGCACTGCAATGGCCAGACGTCCTTGGGCCGATCCCAGAGCGTTCGCGCTTGCGAGCACCTTGAGGCACATGGCTGTGGATGACATGGCAACGGCCCCGCCGATGAGGATTGCGGGGACGGGCGCGAGATCGAAGATCAGACTCGCTACCAACGACACCGTTATCGTTGTGACTGCGACCTGCACGGCTCCAAGACCGAAGACATGCTTCCTGAGCGTTACGAGCTTCTCGAACGAGAATTCCAGGCCAAGAGCGAACAGCAGGAGTACAACTCCGATCTCGCCAATGCTGCTCAGGGCAGCGTTCTCGGCAATCAGGCCGAGGCCGGCAGGTCCGATGACTATGCCGGAAAGAATGTAACCGACAATGCTGGGCACGCCGATCCGTGAACATATCGTCACGAGCACGAACGCGGCAAAGACCAACAAGGCCGCACTTTCGACAAATCCGGTCACGCCATGCATGTTCTTCTCCTGATGGCATGGCGCAGGTAAGGCCAATACCTGTAAACTCTAGACGTGCGAGCGCGCCCACTGCGCTATCTGCGCGGTAGGCATTGCACCGCTCGTTCTCGCAATTTCCTTCCCGCTACTGAACAGGATCATGGTGGGAATGCCGCGGATCCCGTGGCGGCCGGCGGTCTTCTGTTCGGCTTCCGTATCGAGCTTACCAAGGCGGAAATTTGGTTCGAGCGACTGCGCCGCCGCCTCGAATTGGGGCGCCATCATCTTGCATGGCCCGCACCACTCGGCCCAGAAATCGACCAGCAATGGCAGTTCGGCATTCGCATGACGGTCAAAATTAGCCGCTGTAAGCGTGACGGGCCTGCCTTGAAAGAGAGGCGCGCCGCAGCGTCCGCAATTGGGATTATCGGTCAGGCGCTCTTGCGGCACTCTGTTGGTGGAATTGCACTGCGGGCAAGCGACCGTGGGCATCCTGTATCCTTTCGTTGACGAGCCGGTCTTGGCGGCCCGGCTGATGCAAGCGTTCAGCGCGTGGATATGGCGCGGCGCGCCTCTCGCTGCCGCGGCTCGGGCAGGTATTCCACGCCACCGCCCTGGCGCCGAACCGGCTGCGGATAAAGCGTCATCAGTTCCAGTATTTCCTTGGGCATGTCCGTTCCAACGGGCAGGCCCATGTCGCGGGCCTCATCGGCAGAGATGGGATAGTCGTGGGTCCAGGTGCCCGTCGCCAGCTTCGCCGCCACGGACGCCGCGCGGTTCTCGTCCATCTTGTCGGACAGCAGACGTTTCGCGAATGCCTCGATCTGCGCAATGGCCTTGCGACCAACATCGGCCATGATCAGGGTCTGGTCGTCGATCTCGGCGATGGGCTTCTCCTCGACGACCTTGATGAGCGAGGCAGCAGGCAACTGGCCAAGTTGCGGATCGACGGGTCCCAGCACGGAGTGTTCACACATCACGATCTCGTCGGCAGCGAGTGCGATCAGCGTGCCACCGGACATCGCGTAATGTGGCACGAACACTGTGACCTTGCCCTTGTGTCCCTGAATGGCGCGGGCAATCTGTGTTGCCGCCAGCACAAGGCCGCCAGGTGTGTGCAGCACGATGTCGAGCGGCACTTCGTCGTCGGTCATCTGGATCGCGCGCAGGACTTCCTCCGAGTCATTGACGTCAATGTAGCGCATCAGGGGGAAACCCAGCAGGTTCATGGTCTCCTGCCGATGGATCAGCAGAATGACGCGACTGCCGCGCTTCTTCTCGATGTTGGCGATCTTGCGTGTGCGCATCGCCTCAAGATACCTGCGCTGCAGTACAGGCTGCAGAGCGGATATGATGAAGAACAGCCAGAACAGCTGCATTATGTCCATGGACCTTGTCCTCCTTCTCGTCGGCCATCCGGCAGAAAGCCATAGATGCCCTCGTCGCGATAATAGTGGCGATAGGCATCGGCGCGCCTTCGCAGGAGTGGCGTTACGAGCCAACCGGCGAGAAACCCGCCGATATGCGCCCACCAGGCGATCCCGCCCGTGGCCTGATCGCTGCCGAGCGACAGAAAGCCGGGAATGACCTGCATGAAAAACCAGATCATCGCGAAAATGACCGCGCGCACTTCGAAGAAGAGGGGAATGAACAGAATCGGCACGATCACCACCAGCCGAGCCGCCGGAAACATGCGCGCGTAGCAACCGATCACGCCCGCGATCGCCCCCGATGCGCCAAGCGCGGGAACGACTGAGTCGGGGTTCGCCAGCGCGTGAGCCAGTCCGGCTGCCACACCACAGAACAGATAGAACAGCGTGAATCGACCCGGTCCGAGCCGATCTTCGACGGCGGGGCCGAAGATCCAGAGCGTCCACATGTTCAATATGAGGTGCAGTCAGCCCCCGTGCAGGAAGATGTTGGTCAGGAAAGGAGTCCAGTCGGACGGGGCGACGAGGCTCAGTTGCCCGAAGAAGCGCGAGGGCACCAGCGCGAACTCGAAAAGGAACCGATCCAGCGCGTGCGGCGGCAGGCTGGTCTGATAGAGGAACGCGAGGACGCTCATGCCGATGACCGCCCATACGATGACGGGCGGGTAGCGGCGCGCGACGCTGTCAAGATAGGGAAACAAGCGGCAGATCCTCGCTCGCGCTAGACATTCCGTTCATTGTTCTTTCCCGGCTATCGTCACGCCCGTCCAGGCCGGGGGATCGGAGGCCGGGAAGGATTCGAGCGAGGCTTCGAGCACCGGATCGAATTCGGCCTGTTCTTGCGACGACAGGTCCACCGTGCCTTTCTCCTCGACCGCGCGCCGGAGGCGGTGATCCGTGCGACCGTGATCCACGCGGGACGGTATACGATAGGCTTCCGGCGCATCGGCTCCCTTGTAGAGCCGATGCCATTCCTCTCCCCGCCAGTGGTGCGGCGCACGTCGGTGAGTCGTGTCCTCGCGCACGAGGTAGCGCCAGTCCTGCCGCTCCGCGAATGCCACAGCGCTTTCGCGGTCGGGAAACTTCAGCCGGATCGGACGATAGGGATCGTCGCTGGAGGTATATCCCATCAGCGGCTCGATGTGGGGCGGGCGCGACGGCTCGAATTCCAGTATCCAGTAGTTAGGCCGCGGCGCCGATGTCATCGCGGAACGTGCCGGCCGGTAAATGATCGCGGTCGGAACGTCCCACGACCTCATGTTGGTCCCGGGTATCTTCGGCGGAAAGGGCGGGCGGTTATGGCCGCGCATCATGATCTTCCTCCTTCTTAATCGTAGCGACCTCCGCTTCAAAATTGAGATCGTCAAGTTGTTCCATTCGGCTCGAATTTCGGCGAATGGCGCACGCTGTATCCATTGACGTTGGAGGCATGTTGTGAAGGACATCAGACCGCATCGCCATCGTTAGATCGGCGACGGATTGCATCACCTTCTTGCCGTCACTCTCTGACAGCGCGCCGTCCGCGAAACCGGACAACAATGCTTCGAGAACGACCTCAAAACGAGTCACAACCTCTTTGCTGGCCACTATGGCCAGCTTGTGATTGAGAATCTTCAGGTCATCGATCAGTGCGGCATCATGACCTACGTTTTCGACAATTTCCGCCACCTTTTCTATGCAGGACATGTATACGCCGAACTGCTGCTGAAGGATTATCACTCTTCCTTCTTTTTGAAGCTCGAGCTCTGTCTGACGATTGAGGAGAGCCGCCGTCAGCGCGATCGTGACGACGGCGCCCAGAAAGACCAGCGTCATCTCTTGGGCGAACGGCAGAGGCTCTTCCACGAAATACATGGCGCGGAACATGAAATAGACGCCGATTCCCAAGGCGGCGGCGACAACCAGATAGGCAACGTCGCGCAGTCTGTAGTTCATTGGCGATCGTCCTCGTCGAAACCGTTCTTCAGCCGAATATCGGGCGTCTGGAAGCTATGTTTTTGGCTCGCCTGCCGCAGGAAGACCGGTGTCGGACCGCTGCCGAACGGGTTGAAGCCAGCCTTGAGACAACGATCGAAGATCGTCTCGTCCCACCGGGTGAAATCGTCCTCGTCATCAACGGGCCGCCGGGTCTTCCTCGAGTGCGTCATGTGCCAGCGGGCTGGTCGGCGTCACGAGCCTTGGCGCGGTCCGTCTGATTTTCGCGGCGTAGCCGCAAGCCGAGCAGGATCATCATTGTTCCGAAGAAAGTGGCGTAGAAACCGAGAAGCCAGCCAAGGGCAAGGAAGGTTTCGAGCGGGCGCGTCAGCAGCATCCAGGTCACGACGACACCCAGGGCGACCGAGATTAGGCCGCTCAGGATGAGCCAGATTTCGCCCTTGATTTCCTTGCGCAGGCGGATGGCCGATACGACCTCCATGACGCCTGAGAATACGGACCAGAAGGCAATGCTGACCCACAGGAAGATCGCAAGAACGAGCGTCGCGACGAAGGGCGAGACCACGACCACGACACCAGTGGCGCAGCCCAGAATGCCGCTGAACAGCAGCCAGCCCCAGCGTTCGCCCTTGCGGATATTGCGTATCGCCGCGACCATCCCGAACAACCCGTCGGCGAAAGAGAAGGCGCCAAACACCAGGGTCAGGGCAAGCAGCGACTCCGCCGGCATGATAAAGGCGAGCACTGCGATAACCAGCGCGAGCACGCCGCGCAGCACGAAGGCCCACCAGTTCCGGGACAGGGTGCACATCACGGTCTGCATCGTGATCGAAGATGTTTCAGAGGTTGTCGTCATCGGTCTATCTCCTTGTCAGGTATCGAGTCAGGTGCCGGAGCTGGCACCCTCGCCGGCCAGCGCGGCGGCCAGGCGGCGGCGGTCGTCGATCGGCTGGGGCAGGCGCGTTGCATGGGCGATTTCCCGTTCGACGCGCGCGAGCTCCGTCGCCTCGGAGATCAGCCCGGCTTCGACTAGCTTCGCGCGCAGTGTCTCGCCCGCCTTCTCTGCGATTTCTTTGACCTCTGCCTCGGAAAGGCCCAAGAGGTCCGCCGTCTCCGCAACCGTGGCGTCGTCTAGGTGGAGCCGATAGAGAACGCGGCGTTCGGCCGGCGAAAGATCGGCGATTGCCCGGTGCAGCGCCATGCCGATCTCATGCCGATTCGCTTCGGTCTCAGGATCCGTGCCGTCGTCGTCGGCGATGAGCTCCTCGAGCAGCAGCACGTCGTCGGGCTGGTAGAACTCGAACATCTCCTCATCCGACTCAGTAGGCTCCCCGGCCAGCACCTCGGGCGCCACGTCGATCGGGGCGGCATCCTCGGGCACCGCGCGGCGCGCGGCCTGCGCCTCGGCCTCGATGGTCTCGAAGGCCAGTTGCGTCAGCCAGTCCCGGACGGAGAATTCGGTCGGCCGCCGCTCGAAGCGATCGAGCCCATTGAGGATCGTCGCATCGACGATATCGCGAACGGCAAGATAGCCCTGTGGTACCGATCCGCTGCATTCGAGATAGGTCAACTCACGCCTGACGGTGTCGTAGACCGTATCGAGATGATCCTCGATCAGGTCGAAGAAGAGTTGGCGCCGCTCCGCCTCCGCCGCATCCCGCGCGGGCGGCAGGGGGGCGCCGATCCGGCGCCGGCGGGCGGGACGCTTGTACTCCGGCTCGTGCTTGAGGCGCGCCACATGCCGATCGACTTGGCGGCGCAAGTCGGCAAAGGCCTTGCGCAGGACCGGCTCGATCTCGAACCCCTCTTCCTGCGCCGCGATCACGCCCGATGGCAGTTGCAAGCGCAAGCTGACTTTGATGCGCGTCTTGCCCCTCGTCTGGGAGGCGACGACTTCGAGCCGGACGAGATTCTCGCGGAAGCGTACAAGATGCGGTTCAAGTTGCCGCACCTCTTCCTCGATGACCTCAGGCGCGCGCTGTTGGCCGTGCCGGTCAAGATTACGAAATGCTCTGATGACTTCCATGCCGTGTGACCTTGCTTGTCGCTTTTTGACGAGATGAGCCGGCGCGACCGTCATCGCGCCGGCCAGTCCTCCACGACGTCACCCGGTAGACTTATCGTCCTTGGACTGCTCCCTATCCTTGGTGTCGACCGGGACATCGGGTGTCGGAGCGTCCGCCTTGTTTTCGGCAGCTTCGCTGGACTCGTCGATCCCGGCCTCGGCCTGATCGTCCGGGCTATTGTCACCGGTGTCCTTTGCGATCTTTTCGAACACGACCTTCTGTTCGTCCGCTGACCAAGCGACGCGGACCTTGTCACCATCCTCGATCCGCCCGGAGAGCATTTCGCGGGCCAACTCGGTCTCCAACTCCGACCGGATCAGCCGGCGCAGCTCGCGGGCGCCGAATTCGGGACGGAAGCCGACCGCGCCGAAGTGATCCACGACGCTCACGTCGAATTCGAGTTCGACCCCCTGCCCCAGTGCAGTCCGCTTCACCCGGTTCAGCTGCAACTCGACGATCTGGCGGATCTCGGTCTGGTTCAGCGAGTGGAAGACGATGATCTCGTCGATCCGGTTGATGAACTCTGGCCGGAAATGACCGCGCAACACCTCCATCAGTTCGGATTTCTGCTTGGCCTCGTCGAACTCCTTGGTGCCGCGCTTCTTGAGGTTGCGCTGGATGATGTCCGAACCGAGGTTCGAGGTGGCGATGATGATGGTGTTGGTGAAGTCCACCACGCGGCCCTTGCCATCTGTCAGGCGGCCATCGTCGAACACCTGAAGTAGGATGTTGTATACATCCGGATGCGCCTTCTCGATTTCGTCGAGGAGCACGACCGAGTAGGGCCGACGCCGCACCTTCTCCGTCAGTTGCCCGCCTTCGTCGTATCCGACGTAGCCCGGAGGCGCGCCAACCAGCCGGGCAACCGAGTGGCGCTCGCCATACTCCGACATGTCGATGCGGATCATCGCATCCTGGTCGCCGAAGATCACCTCGGCGAGCGTCTTGGCCAGTTCCGTCTTGCCAACCCCGGTCGGCCCGAGGAACAGGAAGGTCGCAGTCGGACCGGAGCCTTCGCGCAGACCCGCACGCGCCAGGCGCACCGCATCGGCCACGGCGCGGATCGCTTCTTCCTGGCCGATGACGCGCTCGTGTAGCTTCTCCTCGAGCTTGAGGAGCTTGTCCTTCTCCTCGGTGGTCAGCTCGGTGACCGGAACGCCGGTGATCTTCGAGACGATCTGCGCGACATGATCGGCGCGCACCTCGGCGGTCGCCGAAGCCTGGTCGCGCTTCCAAATCTCCAGAAGCTCGTCCAGCTCCTTCTGCTTCTGTTCGAGTTCCCTCTTCAATTCCGCTGCCCGGTCGAATTGCTTGCGGGCTGCGGCATAGTCCTGCTCGCGCTTGATCTGCGCGACCTCGGCCTCTAGCTCCTGGACGTCCACGGGGCGCGCTGTGGCGCTGATCTTCACACGTGCGGCGGCCTGATCGATCAGGTCGATCGCTTTGTCAGGCATGAAGCGGCCAGTGATGTAGCGGTCCGAAAGCTCGGCCGCCGCGACGATGGCCTCGTCGGTGATCGTCACCTTGTGGTGCGCCTCCAGCGTGTCGCGCAGACCCCGCAGGATCATGATGACCTGAGCGACCGTGGGTTCCTCGACATAGACCGGCTGGAATCGGCGTTCGAGTGCTGCGTCCTTCTCGATGTATTTCTGGTACTCGTTGAGCGTCGTCGCACCGATAAGGTTCAGCTCGCCCCGCGCCAGCGCCGGCTTGAAGGTGTTGGCGATGTCGAGACCGCCTTCGCCACCGCCCTGACCGGCGCCGACGATGGTATGGATCTCGTCGATGAACAGGATCAGACTGTCCTTCTCCTCGGTGATCTCCTTGAGGATCTTCTGCACCCGCTCCTCGAACTCGCCGCGATACTTCGACCCGGCCACCATCGAGTTGATGTTGAGTTCGACCAGCCGCTTGTCGCGCAGCGCCTCAGGCACTTCGCCCGCGACGATCCGTTGTGCAAGTCCCTCGACGATGGCGGTCTTGCCCACGCCGGGCTCGCCGATCAGCACCGGGTTGTTCTTTTTCCGCCGGGCCAGCACTTCGATCGTCGTCTCGATCTCGCGGGCGCGGCCGATGACGGGATCGAGCTTGCCCTCGCGGGCGAGCTTCGTCAGGTCACGGCTGAACTGGTCGAGATCGGGCGTACTGGAAGGCGCCTCCACGCGGCCCTCCTCGGCACCCTTGCCCACGACCTTGGTCACCTGCTGGCGCAGCGCCTGCGGCGTGAGGCCGTATTTGCGCAGGATCGACGCGGCCAGGCCTTCACCTTCCTCGGCAAGGCCGATTAGCAGGTGCTCGGGACCGACATAGGAATGGCCGAGTTCGTTCGAGGCGATGAAGGCCCGGTTCAGCGCGTCCTTCAGGCGAGGACTGACGCCGATTTCGTCCTCCGTCCTGGCCTCTCCACGCTTCGCTTCCTTCTCGACCTGGCGCCGCAGGTCGTCCACATCGACCTTGAACTGTTCCAGGATCGTTTTGACGACGTCGGACGAGGTCAGTGCCAGAAGCAGATGTTCGGTATCGACCTCGCTGCGCCCGAATTCTCCAGCCTTCTGTGCGGCATCCTGCAACAGTTTGTTGCCCTGTTCGCTCAGCCGATCGGCGATGGTGCGTCCGCCGCCGCGCCGCGATCCGCGGCGCGGCGCTTCCTCCCCGAAGGTGGCATCCACGACGTCGTCCTCACCCGCGCCCGTGGCGCCCAGTGCGCCACCCCGCAGCGGGCTGTCGCTGAACAGGCTGCCGAACCCGCTATCGCCGAAGAATTCGTCAAAAAGGGAATGTCGTCCGAACAGGGACTCCAGCGGCGATGCGCTGCGGCCCGACCGGCGCACCATTTCGCGGTAGTGCTGATCGCACAGCTCCATGTTCTGAACTTTGCCGTTCACCGAGGCGCGCACGCGCGCCGTCGCCGGGCGACCGCAAATATCGCAAGCTCCGTTTGCCATTTTTCCTCTCCGTTTCTTTATCCAGTCAGGGTTGTCCGCCGATCATCTGCGTCAGTGACGGTGTCACGCAGCGACCGCTTCCGTTCTTTTCACCTTGGCCCCAATTGCCACCAGATCGGGCTCGTCCAGTGTCTCCCGGTGCAGGAGATCCTGCGCAGATTGCTCGAGCAGCGCCCGGTTGGCTTCGAGAAGCGAGAGGGTGCGCTTGAACACGCCATCCACGATATCGCGCACCTTCGCGTCCATCCGCTCGGCAGTGGCCTCGCCGTAGCGGCGGTTCAGCCACGACGACTGGTCACCGGTGCCGAGAAAGCCGGGCCGATCGGTGTCGTAGCTGACATGCCCGAGGTCTTCGTCCATCCCGTACCGCGCGACCATGGCGCGGGCGATATCGGTGGCCTTGACCAGATCGTCCGCCGCCCCGGTCGAGAGGTGGTCGTAGACGATCTTCTCGGCCGCGCGCCCGCCCAGCAGCACGGCGATCTTGTTCTCCAGCTCCTCGCGGGTCATCAGGAAGCGGTCCTCGGTCGGCCGCTGGATGGTGTAGCCGAGCGCGCCGATGCCGCGCGGTATGATCGAGACCTTGTGCACCGGATCCACCCCCGGCAGAGCCATCGCGACCAGCGCGTGCCCCATCTCGTGGTGCGCCACGATCTCGCGTTCGCGCGGATTGAGCACGCGGTTCTTCTTTTCCAACCCGGCGATGATGCGCTCGACGGCATTGTTGAAGTCGTCCATCGTCACCGCATCAGCCTTACGGCGCGTGGCGAGCAATGCTGCCTCGTTGACGAGATTGGCGAGGTCCGCCCCGGAAAAGCCGGGAGTAAGCGCTGCGACCTTCTCGGCATCGACGTCCGGGGCGAGCTTCACCTTTTTCATGTGAACGCCGAGAATCTGCACACGTCCCTTCTTATC
Organism: Afifella sp. YEN Y35; assembly: GCF_047553465.1. Classification (NCBI taxonomy): domain Bacteria; kingdom Pseudomonadati; phylum Pseudomonadota; class Alphaproteobacteria; order Hyphomicrobiales; family Afifellaceae; genus Afifella; species Afifella sp. YEN Y35. Next base: position 3,860,098 of record NZ_CP180203.1, on the reverse strand, counting down.
CGGCCGATCCACCAGCACCTGCCGGTCGAAGCGTCCCGCACGCAGCAGCGCGGGGTCGAGGATCTCTGGTCGGTTGGTGGCGGCCAGGAGCACGATGCCCACCGAAGGGTCGAAGCCGTCGAGCTCGGTCAGAAGCTGGTTCAGCGTCTGCTCACGCTCATCGTGGCCGCCAGCGATCTGGCCGGAGGAGCGCGCCCGCCCGAGAGCGTCGAGTTCGTCGATGAAGATGATCGCCGGCGCGGATTTCCGAGCCTGCTCGAAGAGGTCGCGCACCCGCGCGGCACCGACGCCCACGAACATCTCGACGAACTCGGAGCCCGAGATCGAAAAGAAGGTCACGCCGGCCTCGCCTGCCACTGCGCGCGCTAGAAGCGTCTTGCCGGTGCCCGGCGGCCCGACAAGCAATATGCCTTTGGGGATATGTGCGCCCAGCTTTCCGTATTCGGCGGGGTTCCTGAGGAACTCTACGACCTCCTCGAGCTCGGCCTTGGCCTCGTCCACACCGGCCACGTCGGCGAAGCCGACGCCGGTTTCTTTTTCCATGTAAACCTTGGCCTTGCTGCGGCCGACCTGCATGAACCCGCCGAAACCCTGTTTGTCGGCGAACTTACGGAACAGCAGCATCCAGATTCCGAAGAAGACAAGCGCTGGCGCCACCCAGGAAATCAGCGTGCCGAGAAAGGTGTTCTGAGGAACGCCCGTGATCTCGACGCCGGAGCGGTCGATCCGCTGCAGGATCGCGGGATCCACGACCGTGGTGACGAACTGGCTCTTGCCGTCGACGGGGTCGGTGAAGGTGCCGGTGATCGTGTCCGCGCCGACAGCGACGGACGCGACCCTGCCATCCTCGAGATAGCTCTCGAACTGGCTGTAGCTGATCGGCGCGACGGATTGCCAGCCGGCGATCAGGTTCTGGATGAAAAGCACGGCTATGAAAGCCACCACCCAGTACCAGATGTTATATTCGGTCTTCCTTTCCATGCCGCTTGTCCCTTTCACTGACGCCCGAGCCGCGCCCTGATCCGCTCGAGCAGCGCCAGCAGGATGCGCCTTTCGTCTGCCGACAGATCCTGCAGGATTTCATGTTCGAGCGCCGATTGCCGCGGCGCGAGTTCCTCCAGCATCGCCCGGGCCTTCGACGTTGCGGTGACGATCTGCGACCGCCTGTCGTCGAGCGAGGGCGACCGCTCGACCCAGCCGCCCCGGACCATGCGATCGACGAGCTGGCCCGCAGTGGCCGGGCCGACCTCAAGTCGGTCGGCCAGATCGCCGATGGTCAGCCCGGGCGCATCCTCGACATGCGCCGCCGCCATCCAGGACAGGCGGGTCAGGCCGCTGTCGCGGATGTCTTGGTCGATCCGCTGCTGGATGAGCTGCGCGACCCGGTGGATCGTCGTCCCGATCAGCGCGATGTCCGAAGAGATCATGGGTATCCTTCCTCCGGTTGCATGAGACACAGGATAGACCGCACTCCATCCAAAGTGCAATGCACGCATCATATATGCTTGCATAATAAATGGAACCGCCTATCTTGATGGGCGGTCTCCGAACCCACATCCGGCCGGCACCGTTGCCCGGTCCCTCCATGCCGACGGTTCGGGGGCATCGATCAGCAACAGGAGGCCAGCAATGCTCTACCCGACATATCTGCGCCGCAGCGATCCCTTTGCGCTGATGCGCTCCATGATGCGCGATCTCGACCGCGGTTTCTGGCCGCCGTCCCGCGCGGCGTTCCCGGCGGTGAATGTCTGGCAAGGCCCTGAGGCCGTTGCCATCGCCGCTGAACTTCCCGGCATCGAACCGGGCGACATTGAGATTTCGGTTAAGGACAACGTCCTGACGCTTTCGGGCGAACGCAAGGCGCCCGAGGTTCCCGACGGTGCGCGCTGGCACCGCAACGAACGCGGTTTCGGCAGGTTTTCCCGCACTATCCGCCTGCCGTTCGCGGCCTCGGATGACAAGGTCGAGGCGAGGATGACGAACGGCGTATTGCGGATCGTCATCTCCCGGCCCGAGGAAGAAAAGCCGAAGAAAATCGAGATCAAGGCAGCCTGAGAGGAGCTGGAACGATGAGCACCGACATCACGCAAGCCGCCGAAAAGACGCCGACCGACTCGCCCGAGACCACCGGCGGCGGACGCATCTACCGCCCGTTGACCGATATCGTCGAGACCGATCAGGGTGTCTCCATGATGCTTGAAATGCCTGGGGTCGCCGCCGATGCGGTCGAGATCACGCTCGAAAATCGTGTGTTGACGATCCGCGGCAAAGTTGACCCGGTGCGGCCGGAAAACCTCGAACTTGCCTATGCCGAATATGGCGAGGGCGATTTCGAGCGTGCCTTCACGCTTTCCGAGGACTTCGACCCCAACAGGATCGAAGCCGAGATGCGTGGAGGTGTCCTCACCTTGACGCTCCCCCGAGCCCCTGAAGCGCAGCCGAAAAAGATCGCCGTCAAGGGCGCCTGAAAACCGAAGGAGACCATATCATGCAGATCAAAGACCTCATTCCCTGGGCGCGCAAGGACGGCGCGCCAGATGCCAAGAGCAGCGAAGACAACCCGATCGCGACACTCCAGCGCGAAATGAACCATGTGTTCGAGAACTTCTGGAACCGTGTCGGTCATTTCGAATGGCCCTTTGGCAGCGGCGAAGCGAAATCCGACGTGGTCGAGACCGACAAGGCGATCGAAGTATCGATCGAGCTGCCGGGCATGGAGATGAAGGACATCGAGGTGACGGTCAACGATGACATGTTGACTGTGAAGGGGGAGAAGAAGATCGAGCGCCAGGAGGAGAAAAAGGGGTATTACCTGTCCGAGCGCAGCTACGGCGCGATCTACCGGACAATTCCGCTCCCTCCCGGTGTGGATGGCGAAAAGGCGCAGGCATCCTTCAAGAACGGGGTTCTGACGATCAAGCTGCCCCAAACTCCCGAGGCGCAGGCGAAGGTCAAGCGCATCGAGGTCAAGAACGGCTGATTTGCCACATTGGGTGTCGCCGGTTTGCGGCGTCCCCTCCGCTCCGTGCGATATCGCACCGTCTGGAGAAGCCCCGGGGAGCTTGTCTCTCCGGGGCGGTCTTCGAGAGGCAATCATGAAAGACTTGCAACGATCCGGGCTGACCCGTGAACAATGGTCGGCGATGACGCTCTACGAGAAGTTCGAGCAAGTTGTCATCTTCGTCCTCAGCGTCATCATTGCGGCGATCGTCGTGGCGTCGGTCTGGGCGCTGATGCGCGAAGTCGTGAACCGCCTGGTTCTGGGGGCATTCGACACTCTCGATTACGCCACCTTTCAGGTGGTGTTCGGCATGATCTTCACCGTGGTGATCGCGCTCGAGTTCAAGCGCTCCCTTCTTGTTGCGACCGAACGCAGCTTCGGGATCCTCCAGGTCCGCACGATCGTGCTGATCGCGCTCCTCGCCATCGCGCGCAAATTCATCATCCTGGACCTCGGCGAGACGGAATCATCCAAGATTGCCGCACTCGCGGGCGCGGCGCTTGCGCTCGGGGTTGTCCATTGGCTCGTGCGCGATCAGGACCGACGCGAACAGCCCCCTACTGAAAATGCAGATGGCGGTCAATGAACCGAACCTTTTTCATTCGACTTGTTTCAGCAACCTCTGCCGCGCTCCTTATCATAATTGTGTGGCAGAGCTTTCCTATCATTCAGGGCGTTGTGCTCGGTCGGTTTGCCGAACCGCGCGCCGTGGCTCCGCGCGGCGACCTGGCGGCGTTTGAACAAAGCACCATCACGGTATTCAACGCCGCTCGAGACAGTGTCGTCTTCATCACGACGGCCGAGCGTGTAGTCGATCCCTGGACCCGGAATGCCTATGACGTTCCGCGCGGGAACGGTTCAGGATTCGTCTGGGACGAACTCGGTCATGTGGTGACGAACAATCATGTTATCGCCGGCGCGAGCCGGGCAGTCGTCAGGCTGGCTGATGGCCGTGCCTTCTCCGCGCGCCTGGTGGGGCGTGCCCCCGAGCACGATCTGGCAGTCCTGCATATCGGCGTAGGTTCTGACCGGCCACCGCCAATCCCCATCGGCACCAGCAACGAGTTGCGTGTCGGTCAGAGCGTGTTCGCCATCGGCAATCCGTTTGGCTTGGACTGGACGATGACGACCGGAATTGTCTCGGCTCTCGGCCGCGAATTGCCGGGAGAAGGCAGTCTCCCGATACGTGGCCTGATCCAGACGGACGCAGCAATTAACCCCGGAAATTCCGGTGGCCCTCTGATTGACAGCGCGGGGCGTCTGATCGGCGTCAACACGGCGATTTTCAGTCCATCCGGCGGCAGCGCGGGAATCGGCTTTGCGGTGCCCGTCGATACGGTCAATCGGGTGGTGCCACAGCTCATCGCTCGCGGCAGCTATGCACCGCCACGTCTCGGCGTTTTATTCGATCCTAGGGTCGATTCAATGCTCGCGCAGAAGGGCACCTCCGGCGTCATGGTCCTCGGAGTCGATCCTGACGGCCCCGCTGCCCGCGCGGGACTGGTCCCCGCCCGCATTAGCGGCGATGGGTTCATTGTAGCCGGCGACCGGATAATCGGCCTTGGAGCGACTAGAGTTGATGAAGCGGCTGACCTGATCGCGGCGCTCGAAGCGCATCGCCCCGGGGATCAGGTTGAATTGCACCTCCGGCGCGGCGATCAACACAAGAGCCTCAGGATCACACTTGGCGAACCGCGATAGGAGCCGGAAATGCCTGCTGTCTCGACGAGGCATCGATTTATCAATCTCGTCCAATCCGCGCTCTTGCTTGGCCTTATGGCGATGATCGCCTGGGTGTCCATGACAGCGGTCGTCGGCGCGGAGGTCGGGCTGCTGCTTGCCTTCGGAATGGTTGCGGGTCTGATTTTTGCCCCCAATCTGCCGCAAGACTTCTTGCTGTCCGCATATCAGGCGGAGCGCATAACGGGACGTGATGCGCCCGGCCTTGTCGCAGGAATAGCGGAACTTGCGCGACGTGCCGATTTGCCGCGCGCGCCGAAGCTCTATCGCGTATCGAGCCCGTTGCCGAACGCCTTCGCGATGGGCAGTCCGGAAGACAGTACAATCTGCGTCACCGATGGACTGCTTCAACTCCTCGACGGTCGCGAACTCGTCGGCGTCCTGGCTCACGAAGTTGGCCACATCGCGAACCGCGACCTGTGGATCATGGGATTGGCAGATATGATGTCACGGTTGGTTTCCATCGCGAGTTGGCTTGGACAATTCCTGCTGCTCCTCAACCTACCTCTTATTTTCGCGGGCGCGGTCTATGTTCCGTGGCATATCGTGGCGCTTCTCATCTTCGCGCCCACCTTGATGGCGCTCGTGCAGCTCGGCCTGTCGCGCACCCGCGAGTATGACGCAGATCGCGCGGCGGCAGAGCTGACTGGCGACCCGGAGGGTCTCATGAGAGCGCTGAGCAAACTCGAACGTCGTGTCGGAAGGTTCTGGGAAGAAATTTTTCTTCCCGGCCGGCGCATTCCCGAGCCGTCTCTCTTGCGAACGCATCCAAGCACAGAAAGTCGGATCGCCAGGCTGCGTGAACTCACCGCCTTGGCAACACCGCAGTATCCGACAATTGCGGGCATGTCTTATAAACCACGGCTACCCTCGTTCTTGCCGCCCAAATTCCGTCGATATGGATTTTATTGGTAGAACGCGCTTGGCATTTTACCACCAAAGTTTGCTCCTGACGAGATTGCGGTATCTTTCAAGCGCGAAACCAGCCAGAAGTTTCAATCGAATTTTGGCTCGCCTGAAAACTTCTTGCGGCAGATCTTGGTGTTTGATCCCGGGCTTTGATGGTGCATTGTTTTCCCAGGAATGGAAGGATGCACTATGGGACAGTTTCTTCACGGCAGCGCCACGACGACAGAGGCGGTTCGTCGAGCAATACAGAATAGTCAAGCGAGCCTGAAAACGCTGGCCAAGCGCTACGGGATTAACCAGAAGATGGCCGCCAAGTGGAAGAACCGTGATACGGTCAGCGACCGCCGGACGGGACCGGCAGAACCACGTTCGACGGTCCTGTCGGTGGAAGAGGAAGCGGTGATTGTCGCCTTCCGACGCCACACGATGCTGCCACTGGATGATTGCCTCAATGCGCTGCAGCCGACCATCCCGGATTTGACGCGTTCCTCGTAATGGTCTTCCGAGCAACGTTCGTTTACAAAATTTCTTCCTTTGGAAACTTTTCGGCACCGTAGGGATGAACCCCAGATACACGAGCCTCCTAATTTCATGACCGTAGCCTGCGGTATGGAAGGAAGTTTGCATGAGGAACAATCTCAAAACCCTAGCGCTCTTGTCGACAACAGTTTTGGTGTCGACGGTCTCCCCTTCGCTATCGAAAGCTCTCAACTCTCATTCACTTGATAGGGAGCGGCCGATCGTACGATCGATTGCCGATGCTGACGCGGCGCTTCACGATCGGCAGGTCTTCGCGCAAGTCGAACACGGTCCGTCTGCGAAAAAAGCGTTAATCGACTTCCTCGAGCCTCCCGTTTTCCGCCCTCGCTCGGCTAGCCCACGACCGGAAGATGATACGCGGCCACCCACAGCAAATGATCATCCGCCAGGTGGCGGTACGCAGCCGGTACCGTTGATTGCGACACTGGCGGCCGATCAAGCGATCGAACGAGGTGAAAAGGCCCAAGCTCTGAAGACCGCCGTCGAGGGATTGCGGTCGGCGATACCCCCCGACCAATTCGAAAAGCTGGCCAAAGCTGAGCATGCGGTGGGGATACTTCCTCCTCCGCGTCGTCCAAAGCAAGATCGGTCGATCCCGCATTGGGCCGATCGTGAGCTTCCTGCGTCTGTCCGGGAACACTAGCCGCTCGTCCACTGTCCCCCAACGGTGGACAAGCGACGCCGTTGACACGGCACACTTTTCGTTACCGCTCTCTATCCGCACCACCACCGCGGCGGGCCTTCTTGGAGGTTATGACCTCGCTCGGCCCGGGGACGTCGCGCTTCAGGGCGACGCAGTGCTTGCCGGGATGCTTGCGTTTGCAAGTGCACTTGCTGCGATTGCCGGGCTGATGGCTTGGCTCTAGCGCGCCAGCTTTACTCATTTCGTGATCTATCGGTTGATTCTGGCGGGGTTGCTCTGGACATTTCTGGCGAAACGCATGCTTTGCAGCGCTTAGCGGAAGGTCGCGCCGTCGTTTGATCAACACCGCGATTGTCAATTGAAGCCCCCTGCCGACGGGTCTTTCCCCACGAATGACTACGTTATGTTCGGCCCACCCCTCTGCCTTCCAATTGTCCAGGAGATGCCGTCGTCGCGCATGATGCCGGAGACCTGCTTGCCGACATGGCGTTCGAGGATGGGGCGCCATGGGACGAGGGTGAATTCGCGGCTGTTCTCGACGAGCGCATATTTGCCGCTGGCGAGTTGGACGGAACGGCGGAGCGTCCCCTCCACCGGCTCGCCGGGGCGGGCTTCGACATAGGCAAGGCCCAACTCCTCGGAGAGCTGACCGGCCACGCGAGTGAGCTCGCGCCGGCGCAAAACGGCAAGCATGTTGGCACGATAGACGATCCGATTCTGTTCCTCGTGAGCGAGGCCCTCGGCGATCAGCCATTGCCGGCGGCGGGCCTGGGCCTCGCGCACCTCCCGGCCGAAACCGGAGTCGCGGGTGGGCTCCGGATGATCCGAGACGAGCTCGCGGTCGAGCCAGGTGGCGCCGTCGGTGCCCACCTGCCGGTCGAGCGTGAGATGGGAAAGCTTCTCGACGATGACCGGCGCTGCGCGAGCCATGCTCCGCTCGTATTCCACCACCCGGTCGAGATGGTCGGGCTCGACGATCCAGGTCCCGTCGGGCTCACGGGCAACGCCACCGGTGGCGCGGCGGATGGCTTCGAGCCGCCGCACATGGGTCTCGGCGTAATCCTCTGTGGCGCGGGGATCGTGCTTGAGGTGCAGGTCGATGGTGTAGCGCCCGTCGTTGGCAGCGGCGACCTCAGCGACGGTTCGATCCACGCGCCGAGGCTCGATGTTCTTCGGCGTCACACGGACGATATTGCCGTCCGGTGTCGGCTCGGTCGCCTCGCCCCTGCCGATGTCGACGTAATGGGTCCGCCCATCTACCCCGTCGACGATCAGATAATGGCGATCTTTGAGTTCGTCGGATAGCCCGCGCGCCACCACGCGCCCGATGACGGGGCTCGCGGTCGGGTCTCCTAGGTCGAGGATGACGTAATCGCCGGGGCTGCGGGCGATGTTTTGCCCGGCCGTTTCGCGGTGCATGGTCTTGATGATGTCGCCGCGCTCGCCCATGCGGCGGAGCGTATCCTCCAGCCCCACTTCCAGCCGCCACTGGCCGGGGCGAAGTTCCTCGGCCAAGCCGAGCCGCTTCAGCTTCTGCAGCCGGCCCACGCGCAGGCTCTGCTGGAAGGCGTCGCGGTCAGTCGCGGCGACGAGACCAGCATCGTCCATGTCACGGATGAGGCGGCGATCGATGCTGGTCAGGCGCTCCTGCTCGATCTCGCGGCGCAGCCGGTTCTCGATCTCGAAATCCGAGCGCGGCCCGAAATCCAGGCTGACGATCTCCGCGGCGCGCTCGCGCATGCCGGTGGTGATGTAATCGCGGGCGATGATGAGGTCCTTGCCGCGCTCGTCGCGGCCACGCACCAGGATATGCGTGTGCGGATGGCCGGTGTTGTAATGATCGACCGCCACCCAATCGAGCTTGGTACCGAGATCTTCCTCCATGCGGTTCATCAGGCGGCGGGTGAGCGGCTTGAGGTCGTCGTATTCCGCGCCGTCCTCGGCCGAGACGATGAAGCGGAACTGATGGCGGTCGCCCTCGGAACGCTCCAGGAAGGCTTTTCCGTCCGCCCGGTCCTGCTCGGCGCCGTAAAGCTCACCCGGCTCGCCCTCGCGGGTCACGCCGTCGCGCTGGATATAGCGCAGATGCGCTCGCGCGCTTTCCATTCCCTTGGCCATCCCCTTGCCGGCCAGCTTGGCGATGCGGGATTTGATGATGACGCGGCGCTGGCGGAAGGCTGCGTAACGGTCTCGGTTCGCCAGCACGCGCCCGACGCCTGCGCCGCGCCCGATGCGGCTGCCGGTGAAGCGGGACTTGCGTGTGCCGCCCGCTCCGCCGCGCGCGAGGTTTGATGCAGCCAAAACCTGATGCAGGAATTTGCGGCCGCCCTTCGAGCCGCGCGAGCGGATCTTGCCGAGCTTGGGTTTGAAATCGTCGTCGTCGAACACGGTCCGCTCCTCATCAATCCCCATAAAATGGTAGCGAAACTGGCCTCTGGAAATTGGTGCCAAACGACCCCAGGAAAACCGGGGAGTTGCGACCCCCATGGCACCACCCCGGAGGTGCATAGCACCATCCGCCCACGGGAACATCGATGTGCAGACAAAGGCTTACGATGCGCGACACCGCAGACGGTGCCGGAGCTTCATCTTGCCTTACGCGGCTCCCATCAGCCTGTCTGCGACCATCCACGATCATCTGCGATCACATCGACTGATGGCGAGAAAGCCCGGCAGCGGCGAAGCGCGCCGCCGGGCGAAGGAAGGAGCGAGAAGCGGACTCTGCCGACGCATTTCTCGCCTCATTTTTCATCCGGTTTTCGCGTCGAAAGCGGTACGAAAAGCTCGCTACTAGGGACGGCATTTTCGTCGCCTGCGGCCTCGTTCTTCGTCGGCGAGAGCGAGAAAAAGAGCCGCTGCCCGGAGGCGATGTGATCGGGATTCCCCGTGCCGGTCGGCGGCAATTTCGCTCTGTCCGAAGCGAATCCGCGCGCGTCCGCGAGCGTCTCTGCGATGCGCGCGACATAGGCGCGGGTCTCGGCGGGAAGCGGTTTTCCGGTCCGCAGATGGTTCTCGTAGCGGCCTGGTCCGGCGTTGTAGGCGGCGAAGAGCGCCGGATAGCCGAAGCGGTCCTGCATGGCCTTGAGGTAGGCAGTGCCAGCGAGGATGTTCGCGCGCGGATCGAAGGGATCGGCGCCGAGATTATACTGGTGGCGCAATTCGGCCCAGGTCTCCGGCATGAGCTGCATCAGGCCCATGGCGCCCTTGGGTGAGACGGCGCGCACATCGCCGTTGCTCTCGGCCATGATGACCGCCTCGATCCATCTGGCGGGGATGCCGAAACGCTGCGACGCTTCGACAATGTGCGCCTGAAACTGGTGGACAGCGGCGGCCTCGGCGTGCGTGACGATGACAGCCGCCGCGAAGATAAGGGGGCTCAGTCGATCCATAGCGCGGCGAGCCTCCCGATCACGCGGGCGCTCGTCACCGGCCCGAAATAGCGGCTGTCGAAGGAGTCCGGGGCGTCGCCCAAGAGGAAGAATTCGCCCTGGACAAGGTCCCGACATCCATTCCAGCGCGGCAGAGAACGTCCTGCCCGATCCACCTTGCGCTGTCGGGCAACGATTTCGCCATTGACGATGATGGTCCCGTCGAAGGCGCAGACATCATCCCCTGCGACGGCGGCAACGCGCTTGATGAGCGGCACGCCGGCGGGCAGATAGCCGCGAATGGCGGCCAGCTTTTCGATGGATTTCGGGAGGCGAACGAAGATGAAGTCGCCGCGTTCCGGCGCGCCGGAAACGACGCGATAGAGACCGATCGGCGCGCTGGCGGAGGCGTTCCAGACAAGGCGCGGCTGGGGGTGCGCGATGGCGGAGAAGCCGACGAGCGCGATGCCCGCAAGCGTGGCGACGAGAGGAAGGAAAGCGGGCCTTTTCATCCGCGTTCTCCCTCGTCAGATGTGGAGGAATGCCGCCGTCCTTCCGACCAGGCATCGAGGTCGGCGATGTGGTAGCGGACAAAGCGGCCATGCTTGCGGAAGCGTGGGCCGTTGCCCGTCAGGCGCATCTTTTCAAGAGTGCGGAAGGAGAGGCCGAGATAGAATGCGGCCTCTCGCGTGGAGAGGAATGGCGAGCCTTTGCGGGCCTCGGCCGCCCTCGATGTGTGATCGATCATCCTTTGGCTCCTTTCGACGAAGATCGACGCGAATGGGCAAAGGATGTCGGCGGGGAGCGTGCTTGCTCAGGATCGAAAAACGGGGGGTGCCGAAAACGATCCCCCCTTCGCGATGAATGGACAAGACCGGCGTCCGGCTCGGAATCGCAGATGAACGAGCGCAGCGAGGACAAAACGCCCCGAAAGGCGGGGCTCAACGCCCCGCTTCCTCGGCCGTCACAAGCGCCTTGAGCGCTGCTTCCATTTCCGCGATCTGCTGCTTGGCCTCAATGTGCTCGCGCCTCGGCAGGCCGTTGCACAGCTCCATGTTGACGAGCCAAATGCTCTCGCGCAGCTCGTCCTCGGCGTAGAAATGGTCGCGATATTCAACGCGGATGCCGTGGGCGAAATTGATCTGGATGGACATGGGAACCTCCTTGATTGAGCCGTTCTCTTGGTCAGAGAACGGGGTCCCCGGTCATCCGGATAGAGCCTGTCAAGGACGGCGAAGCCGCCGCGAAGCGGGCGCGGGAGGAGCCAAAATGCGGAGTGGAGCGCCAGCGGAACGGAGCATTTTGGAGGGTGCCCGCGATCCTTTACAGGCTCGCCCAAGCCGGATGGCAGAATGGGAAGATCGAGACGGAAAGCCCGTCGGCGCGACCAGCGCCGACACCGTTTGGATTGCGGCGGTCGGGCGCGGCGGAATGCATGAAGATAAGCCCCGCCGGATGCGCTCCGGCGGGGTCTTCGGGAGTGGGCGGGATCAGCGCTCGCGCGGCTCCCACAGGGCGAGGTGCGAGGTGCCGTCCTCCATCGGCGTCTCCAGCTTGACGAGGCGGGCGCGCACCCAGTTGGGGCCGAATTCCGGCGCGGCGATCTTGAGGTTCAGGTAGGTCTCGCCGCTCGACTTGGCGACCTGGCTCCAGCCGGCGCCGACCTCGTAGCGCTGGCCGTTGCCGGCATAGACGCGATAGTCGGGGGCGTTTTCGGACATCTTGTCGACGGGGACGACGACGAGGCTGGCGGTGACGTTGAGGGTCTTGAGGGTCCCGGTGAAGCTGCCGTCGTTCTGCTTGGTGAACGTGCCGAGGGTGATGGCCATGGTGATGATCCTTTCGCTGTTCGTCGCAGGGACCATCCCTGCGATGGCTCCAGCGGAAAGACCGCATAGGCGGGCCGGTTCACCCGCAGCGTGAGCGAAGGGCCGGAACGAAGTGGAGGACCCGCCGGGAGGGAAAATTTGGAGCGAAGCGGGCGCGAGGAATGCCGGGAAAAGTTGACGGCTTCGCCGTCACCCCCGCGCGCTCTGCGCGCTATTCGTAAGAATAGGCGGCCATAGGCCGCCGGGGGCGCAGCGTCAGCGGAGCACTTTTCGCGGCAGGGGAAATTTTCCCGAACGGCGGGTTGAACGGACCGGCGCGGGATTTACGCGATGAGAGACATGCAGGGATGGTGACTGCCTCGATGAACAGTTGGCGAAGGAGCGCCATGGCCTTTCCCGCCACCGAGTTCACCGCATCGGACAACGGCTTGGCCGGGGTTTAGACGACACGGAAACCGCCAACCACCCGGCTTTTGACCGTACCCAGGGCATGTCCAAAGCCCCCGTTCCGCGCCGTTGACGGCATCGCCGCGCCGATGAAACTGGCGCTGGTGCGCCACTGTAGCCGCAGGCAGCGATACCAATCCAACCGCCTGCGTGCCGTGCCCCTTTCAACCGCATGCGCATGCCCCTCGGAGCCGGAGATGCAGGAAAGATGGCGATCCAGTCTAGTCTTGGGAACCGTGGCCAGCGCCACATTCTCCCCTCCAGGCCCCGCCACCATCGCGTCCGGCGGCGCGCGCCTCGGCCGGCGCTGTTGGACCGCCACCCGCCCGCTGAGCGGGCGCTCGCGCCAGGGATCGAAGCCGAAGGCCGAAACGCCGAAGGCGGTTCGGTTCACGAGAGCCCGGCGCGCGGGGCTTGTCCCGCGCGGGCGCCCATTGGACAGAGAGATACTCGATGTGTTTGCCAGCAAATTCTTGACGTTCTCAAGTCGTCACAGTGACAGTGGAGAAACGAAATCTGGATGGGGAGAAATAGCGTGGCGCGGCGACCGGGTAACACGTTGGAAAAATGGGAAGTCGCCATCGTCAAAGCGATGCTGGCGAAGAAATATGTGCCGCAAGACATCCAGGCCTATTTCTCGCGCCCTACGCGATCGATCAATCACGCGCGCATTTCCGAGATACGCGACGGGACCAAACACAAGGGTATAAAGCCTGCTTCCGATGCAGAACTGGATGCTTTTCTCGCGGCCTGGCCGAATATCGATCCGGCAACCGGTTTGCATCTTCAGGGCGACGAACTGCTAATCAAAGCGCGAGAAGCAATGATTGCAGCCGTCCACACCTTCAACAGCGCCGGGCTCTATTTCAGGGCCGAGCTTTTCATCGTCACCAGCATCATCGCCTGGACCTATCTCTTGCACGCCTACTACAAGCGAGAGGGCATCGACTACCGGCACAAGAAGGGCGGTGTCATCGAGAAAACACCGAGCGGCGCAGACAAATATTGGGAACTTGGCCAATGTCTGGCACACGGGAAATGCCCGCTGGAGAAAGGTATTATCAACAACCTGAAATTCCTGACCGAGATTCGCCACGAGATCGAGCATCGCTCCACGAACAGGATCGACGATGCCCTGAGCGCCAAGCTTCAGGCCTGCTGCATCAATTTCAACGATGCGATCAAGTCGCTGTTCGGTAAAGAGTTCGCCTTGGAGAAACGGCTGCCGATCGCGCTGCAGTTCGTGACCTTCGACGGTGCACAGAGGGCAATCCTGATCGGCGCGGACTTGCCGCCGCACATCGCAGCCACGATGGACAATTTCCACAATGGACTGACCGAGGATGAGCAGAAGGACCCGAAATTCCGGTACCGAGTGGCCTTCGTGCCGAAGGTATCTGGCAAGGCCGCGAAGGCCGACCTCGCCGTCGAATTTGTCAAGCCTGGATCGCCAGAAGCGGAGGCTGTCGAGAGGGTGCTGCTGAAAGAGGTGGAGCGGCCGAAATATCTGCCTTCCGAGATCGTGGCGAAGGTCAAAGCGGCCGGATATCAGGCGTTCAGCATGTATGACCACACATTGCTTGCGAGGCAGCTTGACGCACGTAAGCCCGGCAAGGGCTACGGCGTCATGGTCGCCAAAACCTGGTACTGGTACGAGAACTGGTTTGAGAAGGTAATTGAGAAACTGGCGGAAGGATGGACCCGCCCCTGACAATTTTCCGCTCACCGGAAGTGCCAGAAGGTAGCGGCGCCTATTCGGCGCCGCTGTCGAACCGCCACACCGCGATCCCCATCTTCCGCGCCTTGTCGGCGAGGCTCTGCGAGACGCCCGAGCCGGGGAAGGCGATGACGCCGATGGGCAGCGCTTCGAGCATCTGGTCGTTGCGCTTGAAGGGGTGCGGCGTTCTTGTTGCGAGCTGAGTGGTAGGCAACACGGACGCTTCCCGATACGGGTTTCCAGCTTACCTCCATCAACCGTCAGCGGCGACTTGCGGGCCGGCTTGCGACCCGTAGCAATTTCCTGAAGCGCGGGCATTCGAGGTGGGATGGTGCGGGGCAATCGGCCACATGCCTGAGCATATCGCGGAGAACGGTCAGATCCCGGATCTGATTGTCTATCTCATCGGCGCGGGCGTGCAGAGTTTGTCGCGGCAGTTCGACGACGCTCGCTTTGCCGAACATCGCCGCAATTTCCTTGAGAGAGAAGCCGGCCTTTTTGCCAAGAGAAATCAGCGACAATTGCCAGATCGTTTCCGGCCCGAACTGGCGGCGTAGCCCCCGTCGGCCGACGGAGGTAACGAGGCCGATCTCATCATAATAGCGCAGGGCAGAGGCCGGCACGCCGGTGCGTTCCGCCACCTCGCCGATGTCGAGAATTTCCATGCTTGACCTCAAGCGAACTTGAAGTGGCGGTGTGCCGCTTCAACGCGCAATCAGCAAGGACAAAGGCATGGAAATCAACGGTGCGATCACGCAGGCCCGAAGCCCGCGTCTCGGCGTCGCGGCCCTCGCCATGGCGATATTGTTGGCCTCGCTGGGGATCAGCACCGTCACCGTGGCCTTGCCCATTTTGGCGCGCGATTTCGCCCTGCCCGTGACCGGCGCCCAGTGGGTCGTTCTGGCCTACCTGCTTTCGGTGACCGTGACCATTGTCATGGCTGGACGGCTGGGTGACCTGATCGGCCACCGGCGCGTGCTCCTTGCCGGGCTGGTGATTTTCGGGGCGGCCTCCGCGTTTTGCAGCATTGCACCGACCATCGTTATGCTGATCGCCGCGCGGGTCACCCAGGGCGTGGGTGGCGCCATTCTCATGGCCCTGCCGGTTTCGATTATCCGTGAGGCAGTCGTGAAGGAGCGAACCGGATCCGCCATGGGGCTGCTCGGCACCATGTCCGCCATCGGAACCGCGCTCGGACCGTCTCTCGGCGGGTTGTCATCGCCTGGTCGGGGTGGCGGGCGACGTTTCTCATCCTTGCCCTGATGGCTCTCGTGGCCTTGATCTTCGCGGCGCGGGCGCTCCCCACAGACCGGATCGGCCAGCGCGGGGAACGTAAAAGTCTCGACTTGCCGGGCGCACTGGTTCTCGTGCTCACGCTGGCAGCATATTCCTTGTCCATGTCCGGTGGCGGGAATGGCTTTTCGATCACGAACGCCCTGCTGCTGGCCGGCGCGGCGCTGGGCGTCGTCGTCTTCGTTATCATGGAGCACGGCAGGGAAACGCCCCTCGTTGACCTTGCAGCGCTCGGCAGCCGCACGGTTTCGGTATCGCTGCTGATGAACCTTCTCGTCTCCAACGTCATGATGGCGACGCTGGTGGTCGGGCCGTTTTATCTGACCTTTGCCTTGCACCTGAACGAAGCCCTCGTCGGCCTGGTCATGGCGGTCGGGCCGGTCATGGCCGCGCTATCCGGCGTTCCAGCCGGGAGGATTACTGACCGGTTCGGGGCCGGACGCACACTGATTGTCGGCCTGGGGCAGATGGTCATCGGCCTGCTGTGTCTTTCCGTCTTGCCGGGTATTTTCGGCGTGGCGGGCTATATCCTGTCCCTGATGCTGCTGACGCCGGGCTTTCAGCTCTTTCTGGCCGCCAACAATACGACGGTCATGCTGGCGGCCAGGGACGACCAACGCGGCATGATTTCCGGCCTGCTCGGCCCGTCGCGCAATCTCGGCTTCATGACCGGCGCATCAGTCATGGGAGCGGTTTTTGCCATGGCGGCCGGCACGCCGGATATCGTAGGGGCCGCGCCCGAGGCCATCAGCGCCGCATTTGCGACAACGTTCCAAATGGCGGCAGGCCTGATGGCATTCGCCATCCTGCTGACCGTTCTTAAGCGCGGTCCATCGCGATAAGCGGGAGGAGAACGGCGCCTATTTGGCGCCGCCCTCGCCGAACCGCCACACCGCGATCCCCATCGTCCGCGCCTTGTCGGCGAGGTTCTGCGAGATGCCCGAGCCGGGGAAGGCGATGAGGCCGATGGGGAGCGCTTCGAGCATCTGGTCGTTGCGCTTGAAGGGGGCTGCGTTCCGATGGCGGTTCCAATCGGGCTTGAAGACGATCTGAGAAACGCCGCGATTGTCGGCCCAGCAGGCGGCGATCTTCTCGGCGCCCTTGGGCGATCCGCCATGGATGAGCACCATATCGGGATGCTTGGCGCGGGCCTTGTCGAGGGCCTCCCAGATGCGGGCGTGATCGTTGCAGTCGACGCCGCCGGTGAAGGCGATCCTGGGGCCGGCGGGCAGCAGCGGCTCGATCTCGGCCCGGCGCTTGGCGGCCAGAAAATCGCGGCTGTCGATCATGGCCGCCGTCATCGTCCGCCGGTTCGTCATCGAGCCGGATCGCGGCCGCCAGGCGGAA
This sequence comes from Afifella sp. YEN Y35, assembly GCF_047553465.1. Classification (NCBI taxonomy): domain Bacteria; kingdom Pseudomonadati; phylum Pseudomonadota; class Alphaproteobacteria; order Hyphomicrobiales; family Afifellaceae; genus Afifella; species Afifella sp. YEN Y35. The sequence goes on along the minus strand of NZ_CP180203.1, from coordinate 3,843,264 downwards.
CCTGTCGCGGATTCGAACTGGACGGCGGCAAGGTCGCGGAGGCTCTCGAAGGCGGCGCGGCGTTCGAGCAATGCCTCGCCACGGGCAGTCAGGCGCTCGAGTTCGACCGATTTGACCTCCGAGCCGTCCTGCTCGCTTGCCAAGCGCCGCTGCGTCATCTCGTTGTCGTCGAGCAGGCGGTCGAGCCAGCCGACGCGGCGGTGGAAGAGATTGGCGAAGCCCCAGAGGACGTCATCGAGATCGTCATCGAGCGCCGTATCGGCCATGAGGGCAATGAGGGCGGCTGCGGCGGTTTCGATCTCCTGCTCGGCACGGTCGGCTTCGGGCACGGTCAGGAGCTCCGGATCGTCCGGGCCGGGACGGGTACCGTGAAGCGCCATTTCGTCGAGGACATGGGCGGTTGGCGATGCCGCGTGATGGGGTTCGATGGCGTCGTCGGTGAAGAGGTCGTGCAGCATGGGGCTGTCTCCCAGTTCCGAGGCCGCGTCCGTCGCGGCCTTTCCGGGGATCGCCCGCCAGCGCCAAGGGGCGGCTTTGCACCCGCCGGGCCGCAACGAAGTGGAGGACGGCCGCAAGGCCGTTGCAAAGCCGGCCGGCGCTGGCAGATCCCTCTCTTGGAAAGGCCGTGGCGCGGCCCCTTGTGAACCGGAAGGCCGGCCCCGATGCCGCTCCTCGCCCGTCCGGCGCTGACGGACTTCACATGCATCGCCTCTGCTCATCCGCGACCAGGAAACGCTGAACATCGTCCGGAGCGAGCTGCTCGGCGAGCCATGCCCTGAGTCGGTCCGGGCCGAGCGTCAGGAGATCGGCGTTGAAATCCTCTGTCCTCGGGGCGAGCGCGCGGATGTCGATATCGTCGGCTCTGGAGCGGGCGCGCAATCGTTCCACCGCAAAGCGCCCGGCCCCATCATTGTCGCGCGCGACATAGAGGCGACGCAGCGACGACGGCAGAATCAGGGCAGCGAGGTGGGCGGCGGAGAGTGCGGCGACGATCGGCATGGCGGGCATCACGGTCTTGAGCGCCAGCGCCGTTTCGATGCCTTCCGCCGCCGTCAGGACGTCGGAGGCAACGCCGAGCCGGACCGCGTTTCCGGCGAGATGACCCATGGCGCGGCGGGGCTGATCGAGAGGCGCCTTGGCGCCGCCAGGATCAAGCCAGGTGCGATGCACGCCAGTAATGGCGCTGTCGAGATCGGTGACCGCTGCGATGAGCGCCGGCCATATCTCGCGCCCCGCAGGCCCGCGATGAAAGCAGCGCGGATGAAAGCGCAGGACGGATACGTCCGCAGGCAGAATGATGCCGCGGCTTTGAAGATAGCGTTCCGCCAGCGTGCCTTGGATCGGCTTCGACGCGGCGAAGAGCCGCCGCGCCGCTTCGGAAGAGTTCGTCGGCACGGGCGGGACGACCTGGCGGACCGGCAGAACAGGCAGGCTGAGGAATCCCCGCGCCTCAGCGAGCGCGGCGCGGAAGCCGAGGCCGCGATTGAGGGCGATGAGGTCGAGAAGATCGCCATGTGTTCCATCAGCGGCATCGCAAAACTTGCCGACACGTTCGCCGGAAAGGCGGACATAGAGGCTCCGCCCCGGCGTTCCCATGACATCGCCGCAGATCCAGTATCGGCCCTGGCGGCGACCGTTCGGCAAGTAATAGCGGCACACCGCCTCGGCCTGTTCACCGAGATGGCGCGCCAGATCGGCGGCGCGGGACATATGTCACCCCCGATCCGCGATTTCGGTGAGCGGCCAACGGTCGGTGAGACTCTCGAAAATCGCCTTGCCGGATTCGCCCACAGGCACGAACAGCCGCAGCTTCCAGGAGATGATCTCACTGAACAGACCGCGCGCTTTCAAGGCATCGATCATGCCGGTGGTGAAGCCGGTGAGTTCGATGCGGTGTTCGTTCATCACCCGCACGCGGCGCAGGCTGAGACCGTCGACGAGATGCACCGTGACCTTGCCGTCGTTGACGAGGCCCCAGGCGTCCGCCGCCGACATCTGCGGCGCATCGATGCCGAGATTGCGGCAAACCGCCTCCGCCTCGACGGGCGACAGCATGCGGCCGATGATGCGCTCGCCATCATCGGTTTGGAGGCGATAGACGCGGGCGTTGGTCTCCGGAAGACGCCGCCAGATCGGCAGCAGGAGGCCGGTGACGAGGTGGAACGTGCTCGTCGAGAATTCCGGGATTCCGGCGATCTCCTTTTCCCATGCGGCGATAAACTCTTCCCTCTCCGCCTCCTTCCAGTGCGTGGCGGCGAAGTCATCGACGCTCATCGTGTCGCGCTGCATGGGGCGGATCAGCCGCACGCGGCGTTCCACGCTACCATCGTCGTGCATCAGGCTCGGCGCGGAGGTTTTGACAGAAGCCCGGCCCGAGCGCTCATTGACCAGAAGCTTGCCATCGCGGATCGTTAAGGCTTCATCGACGGAAAGCGGCTGATTGCGATCTTTCCGCTGGACGGTGAACAGCCGCGTCTCGGCTCCGCTGTCATGCCGCCAGACGGTACGCCGGTCGGTGACGATCAGGCTTTCGGCGCGGATCGTCTCCAGCCCGACATCATGGATGCCCGCTGCAATGGCTGCTTCGATCCGGGCGTTCAAAAGCTCTTCGAAGGCCGTGAAGACGGTGTTCTGCAAGGCGATGGGCAGCGCCAGCAGGCGGTTGAGGAAGGTTGTGATCGGCGGCAGGTCTTCCTTCAGTGTCCCGCCCTCAAAGGTGAGCGACAACCCCGTGGCTTCCTCGAACCGCTGGAGCGAGCAGCCCTCGATACCGCCCTGCACCAGCAGCATGTAGAATTGCCTGAGCGCCGCCCGCGCCTGATCGCCTTCGAGATTGTCCTCGGCACGGAACAGGCCCTGACCGCCGGTCTGACGCTGCCCGCGGGTGATTGCGCCCAACGTGTCGAGCCGCCGCGCGATGGTGGAGAGGAAGCGCTTCTCGGCCTTCACGTCCGTGGCAATGGGGCGGAACAGCGGCGGCTGCGCCTGATTGGTGCGGTTGGAGCGGCCGAGGCCCTGGATGGCGGTGTCGGCCTTCCAGCCGGCTTCGAGCAGGTAGTGGACGCGCAGGCGCTGGTTCTTCGCGCCCCGGTCGGCATGGTACGAACGGCCCGTGCCGCCGGCGTCGGAGAAGACCAGGATGCGCTTCTCATCGTCCATGAACGCCTGCGTCTCGCCGAGATTGGCCGAGGGCGGACGGTTCTCGACGCACAGGCGATCGCCGTTGCGCACGATCCGACGCGAGCGGCCGGTCACCTCGGCGACCTTGTCCGTTCCGAAATGCTGCACAATCTGATCGAGCGCGCCGGGCACCGGATCGAGCATGGCGAGCTGCTCGATCATGCGGTCGCGCGCGGCGACCGCCTCCCGGCATTGCACCGGGTTGCCGGATTCGTCGAAGACAGGGCGGGAATGCAGATTGCCGTCCTCGTCGGTATAGGGCTCGAAGAGTTGGGTGGGAAAGGCATGGCTCAGGTAGGAGCAGACGATCTCGCGGGGAGATAGATCGACCGACAGGTCGCTCCATTCCTCGGCAGGGATTTCCGCGAGCTTGCGCTCCACCACCGCCTCGCCGGTGGACACGAGCTGGATCACGGCAGCATGGCCGGCTTCCATATCCGCCTCGACGCTTTTGATCAGCGTCGTGCACTTCATGGCCGTCAGGAGATGCGAGAAGAACCGCTGCTTGGCCGACTCGAAGGCCGAGCGGGCGGCGGATTTGGCCTGGCCGTTGAGCGTGCCGGTCGATCCGGTGATGTTCGACGCTTCGAGCGCGGCGTTGAGGTTCTGGTGTATCACTTGGAACGCTTCGGCATAGGCGTCATAGATGGCGACCTGCGCGGGGCTAAGATCGTGCTCGACGATGTCGACCTCGACTCCCTCGTAGGAAAGGGAACGCGCCGTGTAGAGCCCGAGGGCCTTCATATCGCGGCTCATCACCTCCATGGCCGCGACCCCGCCGGCCTCGACCGCCTGCACGAATTCGGCTCGATTGGCGAACGGGAAATCCTCACCGCCCCACAGGCCGAGCCGTTCGGCATAGGCGAGGTTGCGCACATCGGTGGCACCGGTGGCGGAGACGTAGACCACGCGGGCGTCCGGCAACGCCCGCTGCAGGCGCAGCCCTGCGCGGCCCTGCTGCGAGGGGAGCTGCTCACCGCGCTCGCCCTTGCCGCCGGCGGCGTTCGCTAACGCATGGGCTTCGTCGAAGACGATCACGCCATCGAAGCTCTCCCCGGCAGAGCCTGCCCCCGCGCAGGCGTGGGAGCCGGCGTCAGCCCCCAGCCATTCAATGATCTGCTGAAGACGCGAGGCTTTGCCTTCGCGTTCGGCGGAACGCAGGGTGGCGTATGTGACGAAGAGGATGCCTTCGGTCAGCCGGATCGGCGTTCCCTGCTTGAAACGCGACAGCGGCTGAACCAGCAAGCGCTCCATGCCGAGCGCCGACCAGTCGCGCTGCGCGTCCTCGATCAGCTTGTCGGACTTGGAGATCCACACCGCCTTGCGGCGGCCCTTGATCCAGTTGTCGAGGATGATGCCGGCGACCTGTCGGCCCTTGCCGCAGCCGGTGCCGTCGCCCAGGAACCAGCCGCGGCGGAAGCGCACGGCATTCTCGGCGCCTTCCGGTGCGGCATGGATATTGTCGAAGGTCTCATCGACCAACCACGATCCGGCGAGATGCCCGGAATGCACATCGCCGGCGTAGATGACGCTCTCAAGCTGAGCGTCGGAGAGAACGCTACTCTTTATTAGATCCACCGGAAGATGCGGCCGATAGGAAGGGTGCGGCGGCGCCACCGACGTCATAGCCGCCGACTGCACCAGCTTCGTAGGATGCGGCCTGGCGCCTGGGATATGGATCGATTGCAGGGCGTAGCCCTCGTAAAGCGCGTCGGTCAGGTCGGCGCCCTCGGCCGGCTTCCATTCGATGGGCTCATAGGTGAGCTCGACGGCATCGGGCGCGGCAGAAATGACGGGCTGCGGCCTGCGCGCGATTGGCGCGACTTTGCGCACAACCGCGGGCTTCGCCGCTGTACCGAGCCCGATCTCACCGTACACCTCCAAGCGAGGCGGCACATGTTCGATGACACGGGCGAGCAAGTCGGCGGCGTTCTCCGCGCGCGGCGAAACCGGCGGCGAAGCCGTTTCGAGCGTTCGGCGCTGCAATCGATTCACTGGATCGATTGCTGGCCCTTCGGGCCAACGCGCCTCACTGTCGATGACGGTGAGGCGCGTGTCGAAGATGGTCCCGTGCTTGTAATAGACGGAGCCGTCCACAACGCAGGTGAAACGCACCGCGCCGTTCAGCTTATCGGCGGGGAAATTGTGGCCGGTGATGGCGACCAGGCGACCGCCCTCGGGCAGGCGCGCCAACGCCGAGCGCACGTGGTGGAAGTCGGCTTGCGCCACGCGCCCCTGCACGTGGAGCGCCGCCGAGAAAGGCGGGTTCATCAGCACGACCGACGGCGCGATATCGTCCGCCAGCCGGTCATCGATGCTGGCGGCATCATGTGTGCTGACCAGGCTATCCGGGAACAGCCGCCGCAGAAGCGCCGCCCGCGTTTCGGCGATCTCGTTGAGCGCCAGCCGCGCACCCATGATCTCGGCGAATACGGCAAGCATCCCCGTGCCGGCTGACGGCTCCAGCACCGCATCGTCGCCGGTAAGGCCCGCCGCGATGCTGGCCACATAGGCAAGGGGAATAGGGGTGCTGAACTGCTGGAACTCCTCGGATTCCTGCGTGCGGCGGGTGTGGGTGGGAAGAAGCTCGGCGATGCGGGAAAGCATGGCGAGCATCGCTACGGGCGAGCCCGCCTTCTCCCGCATGGCGCGACCATATCTGCGGAGGAACAGCACCTGCGCGGCTTCGCAGGCTTCGTATGCGGCCTTCCAGGTCCAGAAGCCCTCGGCGTCCGAACCGCCGAACGCCTCCTCCATCGCTTGCCGCAGGACGCGGGCCTCAATGAGAACGCCGCGTTCGAGACCGGTGAGAATGCGCTCCGCCGCCTTGAGGATGCAGGCGGCCTCTTCTTCGGGCGCACGGATGAGCGCGGCGGCCGTCACCGCCGCCGCTGGTGTCATCAGCTTCATGAGACTGCTCCGGGATTGAGGTTTCAGGAAAAGGCCGGGGCAGGCTCTCTCTTGCCCGCTCCCGGCCCGCCCTCATCCCGGTCTGCTCTCACTCTGGCGGCCGGTAAGCCTCGTAGGGATTCCCCTCCACCAGATGGCCGAAGGGCGTGAAGAGGTATTCGCCACCGTTGCGGCCGACGGTGCATATGACGTAACGCGGCGCGTCGGTTTCGGCGTCCGCGCATTCCATCAGCGCCAGGTCGCCGTTTTCGGCGGCGCGCATGAGGGTCTGGAAATTGGCGCGGATGTGGTCAGGGATCATGACGCCGCCCTCCGCGCGATGGTCGCGTCAGCTACGGTGGGGCCGTCGCAGAGTGCGTGGCGATCGGGATCGATGACGAAACCGAATTCGCCGCGCCGGTCATATTCGGCATCCGGCACGAGATAGCGCCGCTCAGCGGAATCGGGCTTGCCCCATTGCCCGCGCTTGCCGCCAAGAGTGGCGATGCACTCGACCATGCCGGAATGCTGGTCCGACCTGATGGCGCTGATCACTACCCAGTCTTGCGCATGGCATTCGTGGAAGAGGCGCTGGTCCTTGATGTGGGAGTCGCCGGGGGCGAGGGTTTCGCCGGTGACCGCCTCATATTCATCCGGGCACCAATCCTTTAGCGTCCGGATCGCGGCCTCCTGCTGCTCACCGGTGAAGCATTCGCGAAAGGCGAAGGCGACCTTGGCCCAGGCGCAGTCCTCTTCGAACCACCCGTCCTTTTCGCGCAGGGCGGGATGCATCTGAGCCATGCGTTCGGCGGAAAGTTTGAAGCCGCCATGGGACGGCGTGCCGTAGAAGACGATGCCCTCGGCGTATTCGCGGGCGTAATCGGCGACGCCCCAAGGCGTGTGGACAGGTCTTTCGTTCGGGAAAATCATGCGTTCGCACTGCATGTGACGTCTCCGGAAAAAGGCGAAGCCCGGCCAGTCTTTCGACTTGCGCGGGCTGACGCCGCGCGGGGCCGGGCTTCATGTGGTTGGGATTGACGGGAACAGCCGGAGCGATCACTCAGCGGCGGTGAGGAACTCAGGCAGATCGGCAGCCGATTCTCCTTGAGGCTGACCGTCCGGTTCGGCCTCAGCGCCTTCACCGGCATGCGAAGCTGTCTCGACGCCGGGCGTGCGCAGCGGCTCGGGTAGCCAGCCGGTATCGGCCAGAAGCCGCTCGGCCTGCTCGGCCATGTCGGACTTCTTCAACCCTTCGATCAGTTCCGCCATGCCGGCGCCCTTGGCCTCGGTGACCGCCTCGAGGATGCGGGCCTTCGGCACGCGATTGAGATAGCTCTCCGCCGTCGGCTTCCACCCGGCAGCGGTCATGTCGAGTGAAACCGCGGAGGCGATTTGGTCGGCATGATGCCGGCGTCCCTGTGTCCGGTTCCACGGCTCATGCACCGCGTTGACAGTGAGCGAGACGCAATGGGCGAAGAGCGCCATGCGGCTGTCGTGGTCGAAATCGCAGAGGAACTCCCAGAGCAGTTCCGGCTCGCCGGGAAGCTGCTTCTCCCAGTTCGCGTGCCGCTCGTCGATGGCCTTCGCCGACTGGCTTTCCTTCAGCCCCGGCCCCTGAACGGTCGGCGTCGGGCTTTCGGCGCGAATCTCCAGGCAGCTCGCGGTCGGATAACGCCAGAAGGTCTGGAGCACGAGGGCATAGAGCGCGGAGAGGAAGGCGATGTCAGGGTCGCCCGCCAATGCATCGCGCAGGGCGAGTGTCCGGTGCGCTGTCAGTTCCATGACCAGGCGCTCGGACAGCGGCTTCAGGCCGTCTTCCTCACCATCCGCGTCGGCGTCGGAGGAACTCGTGTTCGTCGGATCCTGACTGGATGCGAAATGCGCGCCTTCGACGGAACCTGGTGATGCTGCATCGACATCGCCTCTTGCTTCGCCAGCACCACCCCCGTCGTCCGCGACCGGCGCCTCATCCTTGGGCCGGACATAGCCGCGCTCGACCTTCAGCCGGCCGTCGCCGTCGATGGAGACGAAGGCGCCGCCGCGCGCCACCTCTTCGGGGTCGTAGCAAACCGGCCGCTCCTCGAAGGCGTCGAGCTCCGCCTCGATCTCGGCGAGGCGCCGGTCGATCTCTTCGGGCAGATCCTCGTCGCTTTCCTGGAAATAGCGCTGCTCGATCTCCACGAGCTCCGACCGCAGGGCTTCGCGGCGGGCATACTCGTCGTCGGACAGCGGCTCCATTTCACCCATAACGCGGCGCAGGCCGGCGGTGTGGCCATAGGGGAAGTCCGGAGCGACCTCGATCCACTTCCAGCCTTCGGCCTTGATCGTCTCGGCCTCGGCCGCGAGCTTCTCGGTGACAAATTGCTCCAGCAACGCCACATCCTGGAGCCAGCCTTCGTCATTCTGCGAGAACAGGTCGCGCAGCACGATGCCGCCGGCTTCCTCGTAGGCTGCGAGCCCGACGAAGCGGGCACGCTTGTCGGTGGCGCGGACGGTGTCTTCCGTCAGCAGCTTGCGGATGTAATAGGGTTCCTTGTTGTAGCCGCGCTGCACGGTCTCCCAGACCTGTTCCTGCCGGGCAGGATCGTCGGAAATCGTGAAGGCCATCAGTTGCTCCAGCGACATGCCGTCATCGGCATAGACTTCCAGCAGCCTGGGTGACACGCTGGCCAGCTTCAGCCGCTGCTTGACGATCTGCGGCGTCACGAAGAAGCGGGCGGCGATCTCCTCCTCGCCGAGGCCCTGCACCTTGAGCGACTGGAAGGCGCGGAATTGATCCAACGGGTGGAGCGATACGCGCTGGCAGTTTTCGGCCAGCGAATCCTCTTCCAGAATGCCGTCCTCCCGCACGATGCAGGGGATCGGCGCGTTCTTCGCCAGCCGTTTCTGCTTGACCAGCAGCTCCAGCGCCCGGTAGCGGCGCCCGCCGGCCTGCACCTCATATTTTTCAGTGGGCTGACCGTCTTCGCCGATCACCGCCCGCACGCTCAGAGATTGCAACAAGGTGCGCCGGACGATGTCCTCGGCCAGTTCCTCGATCGATACACCGGCCCGCACCCGCCGGACGTTGCGGCTCGACTGCACCAACTTGTCGAACGGAATATCCCGGGACTGGGAGAGGGAGATTTTCTTGGGGTTTGCCATTTCGGTTCTCCGTGACGAGCCGGAGAAAGCCCTCTTTCCCCAACCAGGCTCGTCACGAAGACACCCACTTCCCTCTCCCTCTTCAGGTCGCCGCCCCCGCCGCTTCCTCCAGGTCGAGGTTGTAGACCTCCGCCCCGGCTGTGGCGTAGGCGCGAGCGACCACGACCAGCGGGGCATAGGAGAACGCGCCCCATGGTTCAGGGTCGGGCGTTCCGCCCACGCCGATCATCGGCCCGGAGATAGCGAGCCTGGCCACCTTGTCGAAGTCGACACAGCGGCTGTCGATCACCGCAAGTCCGGCGGCGATGGCCTGCTGTTTCACGGCGTCGCAGTCGTAGCCGGACAGGCTGCTCTGGCCGCCATACTCATTCAGGTAATGCAGACTGAACCCTCCACGACCGATCTTCAGATGGCCGCCCGGCGTGGCGATGGCCTTGGCGATGTCGGCGCCGTAATCGCGATCGTGCATCGATGTTCTCCCGCGACGGGCGGCCCGGAACCGTTCCGGACCTGAAAACCCGTCACGGGCGAAAGGGCCGCTCTCGAACTTGTCGAGAGCGGCCCTATAGGCGACCTCACCATGGGCGGCCATTAGTGCGAGGGTGGTGGATTGGACACCGGCGCCGAGCGAAAGCGCTCGCAGTCTGGTGGTGGAGGTGTCGGCCGGCGGAAGAAACGGCGCGTTCATAGCTGCCCTCCCGCCTGCAGCCGGCGCCGCCATTCGGCGGGCGGATCGAAGGTTCCGTCCCAGATGCCGCGACGCAGAAACCGGGCAGTGCCCTCGTCGCTTGTGTAGTTGTAGAGACGATTGGCGTCGCGATCGGCAACCGCCCAGCCGTTCTTCGCCACCCAGCTACTGATGTCGTCGCTACCGGCGTAGCAGACAGATACGAACCAGCCATGGGCATCGCGCGTCGTTCCCTGCCAGACTTCGCAATTGACCTTTCGGCCTTCGAGAAATTTGGCGAGCGCGGCGGCGGCCTCTCTGCCGCAAGGCCATTCCGCGCTGTCGCGACGGCGGCAGCGCTGGTCGATCTCCACGGCATCGACGCCGTAGAGGCGATGCTTCTCGCCGCCCACTTCGATTGTATCGGCGTCGATCACATTGGCCGGGCCGGAATGCTCCTCGTCGAGCGCGGGCCAAAAGGACAGAAAGGCGAAAAATACAATGCCGATGACGGCGGACAGGCGGGCGAACTGGAACATGGAAGGTCTCCTCACGGGTTGCGGGCGGGCCGGCTCTCTCTTGCCGGCTTCAGCCCTTCATCCGTCAGAGGCCTCCCTTTCCCCCTGCCGCCCGCCCCAGAAGTCTCAGGTAGCCGCCGCTGACCATCTCCTCGGCCTCGCGGACAAGCCGCTGCATGCGGGAACGGTAACCGGACTCCCAGAGCTCGTGCGCCGCCGTCTCCCCGAAGATCGCCGCCGCCACCTGCCGCCGGCTTGCGCCCGCCATTTCTCCGTCCCAGGCGCGCAGCATCATCGCCCAGCGCTTGGCCCGGCGCTCCGGCGGAAAGAGGCCGCGCGGCAGACGGCCGAGGCGGCAAAGCCCGCACAGCTGTTGCAGCGCCGGAACCTTCGCCTCCGTGTGCCGGAGACCCGACAGCAGGTAGCGGAAGCACACCGGGCCATCGAGAACACTGCCTGCCGTCACCATCAGTTGGAGATGGCGCAAGCCATCGCTGAAAAGCACGTGCTCGGATCCGCCGCAGCACAACACAGTCGCCAGTGACGCAAAGCATCGGATGTCGAAGGCGTCGGTGTGGCCGGGTGCAATGGGCTGCGCTTCCACGACGAGCACCGATGGATTGAGATCGAGCAGCCAAAAGACGTCCGTAGCCGGCAGGGCAACGCCAGTGGTGAAAGAAGACGCCCCAGTGTTCGAACGGCCCCGGATTCTGGATGCGGAGGACTCGGGGCTGAGCGGCCTTCAGCCGGGGCTCGGTGGCGGACGGACGGAGTGGAGGCGACACCTGTGGCAGCCCACCGGCAGCCGTGGCGAAGTCGGGATTGCGCTTGAGCCACTCCCAGGCGCAACCGGCCCGGTCCAGGTCGATGAGGGGTTTGTAACTTTCGGGATCGCGCCAGTCGGCGCGCGGACTTATGCCGGGGACGGTCTTCTCCTTGGACATGGGGCTTGTCTCCTCCCATGAGGCCATCCGGCCGTAGCGGACGCGGCGCGGCCATTTGACGATCCGTCGCACAGCACCTGGGACAAGCCGCCTCCTGCCAGGTCGATATCACTGGCGGGAGGGCGCCGACGACATCGATTACTATCGATAGTTGAGACACGGATTGGCTTCCGTGTTTTCGCGGCGTCTTTCAGGAAATCGTTACAATATTCGCAACGTCAGATCTGGCCAGACCTGCAAACTACAGAATTTTATTAAAGTACAAATGAACTCGGGCAGAGAAAACGAAACCCGAGATTGCCACAGTTGCGCCGCCCTCATCACAGAGCTGTCACAGGATCATCTATTTTGAAACACACACTCTACCGGGAATGGAACTTGTTAAAGGCCGGCAACCCGCTATCGGCCGAGACATCAATTTTCAGGCGATGGAGATTGCGTCATGGCCGAAACCACTTTGGTCGATTTCACGTCGGAAATTGCGTCCCCGGTACTGTCCGTCACACGGCGCATCGCCCGTAACGGCATTGTCGTTAGCCGATGCGATATCCCGATCAACCCCGGAACAAAGATCGTCACGGCACAGTTCGCCCTTTTCATGCATGAAAGCGAACCGCTGGACCTCATCTGCCGTTTGCCTGACAGCCGCCGCACCGAGAAATATCCGGTCGCTGCAGGGCACTTTCATCTGAGCCCGGCCGATCGGGCCGCCCATGTCGGCTGGACGGCCGACAAGCAGTCCTTCGTCATTGCCATGGAAAATAGCTTCATCGAACGCACAATCGGCAACGCCTTCGACGGGCGCGTACCGGAGATCAGAGGTAGAGCGGCGCTCCGTGACCCGGCGGTCGAGGAGCTGATAGCATGCCTCAGGCGCAGCTTGGTCCACGATAGCCGCTGTGGCGGGCTGTGCCTGGACCTCGTCGGCACGTCGCTCGCCCTGCGTTTGTTCGAGACCTACGGCGAAAACGGCAAGCCGCCGCCGTCGGTCCGGGGCGGTCTCGGCGCCTCGCGCCGGCGGCGGATCGTCGACTTTATCGAGGCGCATCTGGACGAAGATATCGGACTCGCAGCGCTCGCCGCGGAAGCGGGACTCAGCCCGCATCATTTCGGCAAGGCCTTCAAGGCAACGTTCGGCAAGCCGCCTTGCCGCTACATCACAGAGCGCCGGATTCAGAAGGCGAAGGAGATGCTGCTGTCGGACCGTGCGTCGATCACGGACATCGCGCTCGCCCTTGGCTTCTCCAGCCACAGCCATTTAACGGACGTGTTCCGCAAGATGACGGGGACGACGCCGTCGCTGTTCCGCAGGAATTGCACCTGACCGGAGACATTAATCGAAATATGCCCGCGGGCCCCCGGCGCCATTCCGTATTATGATAGGTGGAGCAGCGCCGCGCACCCGACGCCCGGAGGCAGCCCTGAACGGGTGCCATGGATGCGCACGGCACGGAGGACGGGTGCATGGCCAAACTCGACCCCGAGATCGCCGACGAGGTGCCGTGGGCGGACGAAATCACGTCCTATGACGAGGACCACTTCGTCACCTACCTGCGCCTGCTGGACGCCGAGGCCGAAGGCGCCGACTGGCGCGAGGTCGCCCGCATCGTCCTGCATCGCGATCCGGACGCGGAGCCCCACTGTGCTCGCCGCTGCTGGGAGACGCATCTGAAGCGCGCCCGTTGGATGACCGAGCACGGCTACCGGCATCTGCTCAATGCTGAGCGGGACGAATCAGGGAGCTTCAGCGGTCCCGGGCGCGAAGGAGCATGACCAGAGGGTCGGGACCCTGCAAAGCCATGCCGCAGCACGGCTCGAGGACGCTCGGTCCGACGTCCGTCGGACACACCCTCTATCACTCTTCACCCATTCGCCATTGGAAAAGAACTAATTTGGTGTAACACTGGTGCACCTATCGGGAGTTGCACTTGTGGCTCGGACGAAAAGTAAAAAGAACAGTGTGCGCCTGTCCGTTACTTTGGATGAGAAGGAGTACGCTGAGCTAAGCCGGATTGGAGCCGCGCTCGATTTATCGGCGGCGTGGATGATCCGACGCGCCGTATCCGAGTTTGTGGCAAGGAATCGCGAGAATGTCGCGCCAGACCTGCCACTGCGGCGGCCCGAATCGGAAGCAGGAGGAACAAAGAAAGTTGGGGGCTCAGGTGGTCACTGACCAGACCGCATTACAGCCGGGAACGGCGGTTAAGACGCAAGACCGTTCTCTGCGGTCGCTTGACGGAGTCCGCCCGCTTTACATGCTGCCAACCGATCCGCTCGCGGAAGAAGTCCTGATTCCGGGATTTCAGAAAGCGGGCAAGGTTGCCTGTATGGTCGGGTTCTTTTCAAGCGAGGTATTGGCATCCCTTGCCCCCGGATTGGCGACCTACATCGCCGGTTCGCAGAACAGCTTCCGCCTCATCATAAGCCCCCTTCTGCGCGCCGAGGATCAGGCTGCAATCGAGGACGGCCTGAAATCGGCGGAAGAGGTCGCGGACAGAATTCTGGAAGAACTGACTGTCACAGAAGACCTGCTTCAACGGCACACGTTGAAATGCCTGTCATGGTTGCTGCGGGAGAGACGAATCGAAATCAAGATCGCCTTGATGAAGGATGCACTCTTTCACCCGAAGGTCTGGCTGTTCGAAGAGCATGGAGATGTCGTTGCGGCACACGGATCGAGCAATGTGACCTATGCGGGGATCAGGAAGAACATCGAACAGATCGCGGTATCGCGGTCGTGGCAGGATCCAAACCAACGCTATATCACGGACAAGCTGCGCTATGAATTCGGTCGCCTTTGGGACAACAAGGATGAAAACTGCCTTGTCATCCCGCTTCCGGAGGCCGTCCGGCAGCGCCTGCTGCGCACATACAGCTCCGAGGTGCCACCGTCGGAGGACGAGCTTCGGGATCTTTACGGGAAGGCTTCGGGACTTGCCGAGGAACCCGAGCCATACGAGCCCGAACCGCCTTCAATCCCGACCGCAGGTTTCAAGATACCAGACTGGCTGGAATACGAGGAAGGACCGTTCGAGCATCAAGGCAAGGCCGTGGCCGCCTGGTGCGACGCCGGGTATCGCGGTGTGCTGGAAATGGCGACAGGATCGGGCAAGACGATTACTTCGATGATCGCGGCCCATCGGCTTTACGACGGTCACAAGCCGCTCTTGATCGTCGTCGCCGCACCTTATGTGCCGCTGATCGAGCAATGGTGCGATGAAATCGCCCCCTTCGGAATCAAGCCGGTCAATCTGACGACTGCGGGCAGCGCAGCCAAGCGCGCAAGCGATCTTCAGAAGATCAAGCGGCGGCTACGTACCGGCCTGTCGGACGTAGAAGCGGTGGTGGTCAGCCACGACACACTTTGTACGCCGGAATTTCTCGATGCGGTCAAGTCATTCGATTGCGCGCGGCTGCTGATAGCGGACGAAGCGCACAATCTCGGCCGTCCGTCCTTCGTCAACGATCCGCCGGAATTCTTTGAATACCGGCTCGGCCTGTCGGCCACGCCGATACGGCAATATGACGAGGAAGGAACTGAAGCTCTTTTCGGATTCTTCGGACCTGTGGCGTTCCGGTTTACGCTCGAAGAAGCGATTGGCCGGTGCCTGGTCGAGTACGACTACTACGTCCATCCCGTCTATCTCACCGAAAGTGAGATGAGCGAATGGTTCGACCTGACCGGCAAGATGAAACAGAACGCTTGGCGCGGCGAAGGCGGCAAGCCGGATGACTACCTGGCAAAGCTGCTGCGCGACCGCCGCGCATTGCTGGAAACAGCATCAGGCAAGATCGCGACGCTCAGGGGTCTTCTGGACAAGGAAGATACGGGCAGCCTGCGGCATACTCTGGTTTACACCTCCGACAAGGGGCCGGACCAGCTCGACAACGTGAACCGGCTGCTGCGAGACAAGAACATCCTGTTCCACCAGCTCACGGCTGAAGAGACTGCCAGCCGCGACCAGACGAAACGGATCATCCGGTCATTCCAGGATAGCGAGATACAGGTTTTGACGGCCAAACGCGTCCTCGATGAAGGGGTGAACATCCCGCAGATATGCAAGGCGTTCGTCCTTGCAAGCACCACCGTGGAACGGCAATGGGTGCAGCGACGCGGCCGGCTTCTGCGCACATGCAGCGCGATCGGCAAGACGCACAGCGTCATTCACGATTTGCTGGCCTTGCCTCCGGGGATGGAGGAAGGGCTCGACCCGGATGCGCGTGCGCTGGTGCGGGCGGAGCTGCGGCGCGCCCAGGAATTCGCACGGCTCGCAAGAAATGCGGGCCGACCGGACGGGCCGCTGGCGATGATCGATAAAATGGTTGACGCGGCGTATCTGTAAAGTTTTGGGGGAAAAGACATGCCATTGAATGACAAGAAGATCATCTCGATCATCCTGGAGCAATGCGAGGAGATTGAAGAAAGGTGCGACGGCTACAGGGAAGAACTGATCGAGGTGATTTCGGAGATTCTTGAATACGAGCGGGGCCACCGAGTCTCGGCGACGAATATCCAGAAAAAGATTAACGACAAATGCAACACCGCTGCCCGATTTCTCGCGGCGCAACGCGGTCACGATACGGGCACGGAGGAACTGGATTCATGAAACTGCTCCGCGCTGAATTTCAGAATTTTCGTATGCTTCGCGACCTGGCGCTTAATTTCTCCAGCGATCCAGATAAAAAGCTGACGGTTATCCGGGCGGCCAACGAGTCAGGCAAAACGACAATCCTGCATGGATTGCAGTGGGCGCTTTACGGAGACGCCGCCCTGCCCGGCAAGGGCGAAGGCTTTCGCCTGCATCCCATCGATTGGGATGCCAGCGAAGGAAAACGCGTTCCGATCACTGCCACCGTCGAGTTCGAGCTGACGACATATCGGCGTGTGTCCGGCGATGTGCGTGAAACGCGCCGGCGATACCGCCTCGTTCGCTCGGCGTTCGAGGATGTGGATAGTCAGGCGCGGCGGTCGTCTTCGACCGTCAAGCTTTTCGCTCTGAACGATACCGGCGCAAGTCCCATAGATGCCCCCGAAGCGGTGATCAACGACGAGCTGCCGCCAGAGCTGCGGGATGTCTTCTTTACCGATGGCGACCGGGCGCTCAGCTTCATCGAAGCGGATGTCGCCCTGTCCACCAAGCGCGAGCGGGTGCAACGGGCCATACGCTCCCTGCTTGGGCTTGGCGTGATAGACGACGCGATCAAGCATGTTCGCAAATCAGCGGCGGAAGTGAACAAGAAGGCGCGACAGGTCGGCGGCGACAGCGAGTTGAACCGGATCGCGTCACGCCTGGAATCGATGGAAAACGACCGGGAGAAGCTGGAAGCCGATTTCGAAGACGCGAAGCAGCAATTCGGGGCCTTCGATGAGAAGGTCGATGAGATTGACCGCAAGATTGCGGCGGCGCTCCAGAAGGGTGACAAGGAGAAGCTGCAAAAGGATCTCGATCAGGCAAAGCGCGAAATCAAGCGACTCGATGATCAGCTCGCCTCGGCGAACAAGGAACACTCGGCGCTATTCCGTAGCCGCTCCATCGCAACGGACCTGCTCGCGCCCCTGCTCGGCCGCGCTTTCGAGAAACTCGAAGAGCTGCACGATCAGGGGAAAATTCCGAACACGACGATCCCGGTGTTGCAGGACCGGCTCTCTGCGGAAATCTGCATCTGCGGTGAGACGCTTGAACCCGGCGATGCGGGGGGCGAGAAGCGGCGCGCTCATATCCAGAAGCTCATCGACGACAGCCAGCGCGCCGATGAAATTCAGGAGATCATTACGGACCTCTATTACGGGGCCAAACCGCTACAGGCCGCCGGAGATTCCGGTTCAAGCGCCTGGCTTGAGGATTACAAGACGGTCGTCGAACGCCGCGACGGCCTACAGACCTTGCGCGACGAAGCGGGCCGAAAGTTCCGCGCGCTGGAGATGCAGCTCGATGAACTGCCCGACACCGATATACAGGGTTTGCGGGAAACGCGTCGCCAGTACAAGGACCAGCGCGACCGTCACCTCTCCCGGCAATCTTCTATCGAAACCCAGCTCACCGGGCTGCGGCGCGAGCGCGAAGAGCTGGAAGGCGTCCGCGACCGTCTGCTGCGCGAGCAGAAGAAGGGCGCGCGCATCCTGGCTGAGCTTGATGTCACTCAGGATGTCACGAACGTGCTGAAAAGCGCGTATGAGCGCATTACGAACGAGGAATTGCAAAAGGTCAGCGAGCTGATGAACAGCATATTCCTCGAAATGATCGGCGCGGACCCGGAACAGGGTGCGATCATCCGGCGTGCTGAAATCAGCCGGGAATTCGACATCATCGTCTATGGCCCGAATAACAGGACGCTGAATCCCGATCGTGACCTGAACGGGGCCTCGCGCCGCGCCCTCACCCTCGCCTTCATCCTGGCTCTGACGAAGGTCAGTGAGGTCGAAGCCCCGAACGTCATCGATACGCCGCTCGGGATGACGAGCGGGTATGTCAAGCGCTCGATCCTGCGCACGGCCGTGCGTGAAAGCTCTCAGCTCGTGCTGTTCCTGACCCATGACGAGATTGCCGGATGCGAGGAGATTATCGACGAAGCCGCGGGCGTGGTCTTCACGCTGACGAACCCGGCGCACTACCCGAAGATGCTCGTCAACGATCCGGGCGTTGCCGAAAGGAAGGCGCTGCGCTGCGAATGCGACCATCGCGGCGAATGTCAACTTTGCCAGCGCCGCGCGGATGCGCAGGTCGAGCTGGAAATGGCGTCATAGGAGGCGACGATGGCGGACAGATATTTCAACCCCTTCCAGGCTATCGACATCAACGTGCCCGTCGAGTTTCACGAGGCATTCACTCGGTATTGCCAGCGGAGCGCCGACGCGGTCATCGACCAAAGTCCGTTTCCGCGCATGGTCGACCTCTGGTTTCTCTCCGTCTGCGTCGCAGCACGGCTGGGTTTGGAGCCTGCCGACACCACCAAGTACGAGACGCGAAAGATCATCGACGGTTCGATCTTCGGCAGCGACCCGTGGCGGGTTCACACGCTCATGCTGATCGCAATCGGAAGAACCGGCGACGTACAAATCGTCTCCGAGCCCCGAAAGATGATGGCGCTGGCCAGCGGCCTCGCCGTGGCCGGGTTGCCGAAGGTCATCGAAATGCTCAAGGACGGCGATGCGGAGCCGATCTGGAACCTGTCAGATGCCGTTGATGAAATATTGAGAAAACACGAGGCTGCTTGATTATCGGAGCACCACGAGAATGAATAACTGATTTGCGCCTATATGGGTTGGTGAGACTGCCATGAAGAAAATCAAAGAGCTTTTCGATGCAGAGGCGTCCAGTGAATAGCCCCGAGTTTTCTAGACGCCCTCGGTTCTCATTTTCTGCTGCCGTTCGAACTCGACGGGTGACAGCATCCCGTTCCTGACATGCTTGCGCTTCGGGTTGTAGAACATCTCGATGTAGTCGAACACATCCTAGCGGGCTTCGGCGCGGGTCTTGTAGGTTCGGCGCCGTATCCGCTCCCGCTTTAGCAGGTTTGGTCTGAGCCCGGAGGCGTCTACGAATCTAGGGGCTATTCAAGGGGCTATTCAGAAGCGCGAGCGCGCAATACCGCTGCACTCGCATGGGACTATTTGTGGCCCTGGCTCAATTAGTTACTTGTGGCATGCGAGGCAAACCTTTGCCTTGCCATACAGATCGTCGATGTCGAGAGGTTCGCTATCGGGCCTTAGCGGATTGGGCTGAACCTTCGACCGCATACGCGCGAGACGCTGTTCGTGGTCAGCTCTGATCTGCGCGATGCGCTCCGGTTGCTCCAGTTCTTCAAGGGCCTCGCCCTGGCTCCATGTAAACGGGGAACCATGTTCGACGGCGTTCTTCTCGTATGCCTTGGCTTCCTCAAACGCCTCGGGATGCTGCTCCTTGAGCCGGACCCATTCGATCTTCTGCTGGAAAAAACAGAAGGTGCAGCCGCTGCGCGTCCGCCAGGAATAGTATTTTGGCAGGCCGAGCCCTGCTCCTTCGAGAATTTCCAGGACGCCGGGCTTGTCGATACCGGCTTCCTTAAAAGGCAGCTTGATGATGAGTTTGTCGTGCTTTGATGAATATCCTTCCCGATACTCCTCGTCGCCGCGGATCGCAACGTAGCTGTAGATCGTCATGCCGTCGTCGAGCATGGGGCGTAACCAGCGCTCGAACGGACGCAGCTTTAGCTGGCGTGTGCACCAACGCGTTTGCGGCGAGGGCAGAAAATCGTTGTACTGCTTGAGCCAGAAATCAAAATCTCGATCAGGGTTCAATCGCAGAATCGGTTTTCCGAGAAAGCCTTCCAGCCTTCCGAGATATTCGTAGACTTCGGGCAATTCCTTGCCGGTGTCGGTGAAGAAATACTCGATATCGAGTTCGGGATGATGCTGCCGCATGTAAACGGCGAGCGCGGCACTATCCCGCCCGCCTGACAGACCGAGCACATGTTTTACAGATTCCGCCGTCAAGAAGCCGCCTTCCCTTTTCCGTTCTTCTTCATGGTCGGCGGCTTCTGCATATAGCGGGCGCTAAGTTCCGCCAGCGCCGCCAGAATTATGCTGCGCTGGCTGGTATCGGACTCGTCCAGCGCTGCTGCGACGCGCTCGATCAGCGCGTTCACGGCGGCGCGGTCTGAATCGGCGATATCGAATTCTTCGAGCAAGGGCGCCGGCCGCCCGTTCATGCCGACGACGACAGCCATGGCCTGCCGCTTGTCCGGACGCCCCTTGACGCGGGCATATGTCTCCGCACGAAGGAATTTTTGCGCCATATCGGCAAGCTCGATAGCGGCCTGATCAAGATCGGGATCGACCCAGTCGCGGGGCGGCTTGTTCACGGCAAGGCTGGCAATGTCCTCGAAGCGCTCATCACGTGCATCTAACGTGGAGAGCCTGTTGACAAAAGAGTCGAGCCGGAAGTCTCCCGCGAGCTGCCTGATATTTTCCGCGCGGTCGCGCAATTCCGCCAGGGACTGAGGAGAAAGGTTTGGAACCCGCAGCTCCGCAAGCATGATATCCCGCAAGCGATGCAACATTGACGGATACGCCTGAACAAGCTCTTCCAGCCCCTCCCGGACGCTTGTGATAATCCGGCGCAAATCGTCTTCGTTTGCAACGGAGGCGTCTTCGCCAAGCATTGCCGGAATATCATCAAACAGAAACTGGTTCGGGTCGTGCGCGCGTTTGAAAAGATCGCGAATCTTCACAGCATTGGATGACAACCGCATCGTCCTTGTCGTCCATTTCGGGAGACCGACATAGATTGAGACCAGTCCGCGTCCGACATCTATGGGCTCAAGATGCGCAAGCCCGTTTGTGGTATCCAGATCACGGACAATGTCTGCCATGCCCGACAGCAGGCGGCGCGCCACATCCGTGAGGTCCATCCAGCGCAGCTGGATGAAGCTCGGATCCTTGGCAAGGTAGTCCACATCCACGTCGTCAAATTTAGCCCTGAAGATCCCGTCCCGATAGACAGCAAGCTTGTCGCGCTGCGATAGCATGAAGGCGACAGAAAGGATCGGCATGAGGCCGTCCTTTAAGCCGAAAGGCGGCTTGCGCCATATATCGAACAACTCGGAGACAGGAACCGTGCGATCGGCGTTGTTCTTCACATGGTCAAACGCTGCCTGCCACATCGGGGCCAAGCGACAAGGGTCGGTCCCATCCAATGTGGGCGAGGCAAAGCGCCAGCCCTTTCCGTCTTGCGCATAGAGACCCGTCGCTTCCAGTATCGAAGCAAACAGGCCGCCTTCGGCGGGATAGCCTTCGATCCCAAGGCGCTGTTCACCTTCATTGACCACCATACGGTACAAAAGCTTGTTCTGCGCTGTTATGGCATTGCTCGACGGCTTCTGACGGCTGAGCAATTCGTTATGCAGGCACGGTGCATCGGGAAACTGCCGGTCGGCCAATTCGGAGGCAACGATGTTCAAATCGGCTTGCCGCAAGGGTTTCTTCTGGTGGTTCTTGCGGAACCACGATGCGTTGTCGAAAGCTTTATTCAGCTCCGTTTCCACCAAGGCCTGCAATGCTGCGAGGCGTGCGGAGACTTCCCGCCGCGCGACGGGATCGCCAGCGAGTTCGGGATGGTCGTTGTTGACGCTAAAGAGCGCGAACAACTCGCGCGCTAAAGGAACGATGGCCCAGGACTGTTTGGAAATCCCGACGACGATGTCACCTCTGTTGGCCCCGCTATATCGCGCCGCCTTCTGGCACAATTTGTCGGCCAGGTCTTCCTTCTCGCCTTCAGTTGGTATCGCCAGCAGGAAGTGACCTATCGCGCCGTTTTCGGGCTCCAGTTTCTCGGCGAATTCGACAAGACCGCTGAGCGGGACGACGTTCACGCCAAACCATCTGAGCGCGCCGGTCTCGTGATAGTGGCGTTTGGCAAGGATCGGCTGAAGCCCGGCGAGGGTCTTCAACTCGTCGAAGTCAAGTTCATCAATATCGTCCAGCGCGGCGCGGGTTGCCTGTTCGATATTAAAATCGCTTCCAGCAAAAATGGCATGAGCGTCAAGAAACTTTTTGAATATCGTGAGAGACCAGCCGCCCAGACGGGATAGCGCGCTCTCAAGCAGTTTGGGCGATGTCTCTGGAAGGCAGCTCTGCAACAAGCTGACACTCGGCACGAGGCCGGAGCGCTCCTTGAACAGGTCAATGACGGCAATCGTCTTAAGCAATCTGACGTGAAGAGCATCGCCACCAAGAGATTCGCAGCGTTCAAGCGCTTCGGCGGCCAAGGCCCAGCGATGCCCGTCAGGAGAGGCGAGAATAGATGGCTCCAGATTGACGCGAAGGTAGTCCCAAAGCCCGTCCGGGGTATACAGGTCGCCATCGCCCGCTTGGCTCAGAAAGTCTTGAAAACCATGTGGCTCGGATGAGTTCAGGAAGCCGAATATGCTGCGTTGGTTCTGACCGAAGCGTCGCCGCGAAACCGGTCCTAACAGACATGCGACAACCGGGTGCAGCGGCCAGCAAGCTTCCAGCATGGAGGCGAGCCGCTCCGCGTCGCCACCGCGATCGCGGCGCGCGAAATCGGCAATGGTGACTGCCAGCGCGCCAGGCTTCTTCGGATGGTGGTCGCTTTCGATCGCGCGGGAGATCAGGTCGATCTGCTCTTCACCGGCCGTATTGACAACAAGGTCGATGAAACGTCCCTGGATCTTCGCCCACTCGTCGCGCATCTCGTGCGACAGGCGGTGGGCATATTCCTCAAATGCCTGATGCAGCACGCCCACAACAAGGAACCGGCCCTGGCTCCGCGACGCCGCCTCGGCGAGTTGCTGAAGGATATAGATATCGGAACCGTCCTGGGCGGCAGCTTCGAGGAACTTGCCCATCTCGTCGATGAACAGGACCAATCCCCCGTGCGTTCTCGGCTTTTCGGCAGCCGCTTCTGTCAGCGCGGCGATGAGATTGCTCTCGGTCCAGCCGCCGCGCGGCTGACGCGATACCAGCCCCGCCCTCTTCGCGGCTTCGCCGATGACGGCGACGGGATCATCGCGACGCGCTACGACGGGAAGGATGCGCCATCCTTTGGGACCAGGCGGTAACGCCGTCCAGACCGCTTTCGTGAGCTTCTGTCCGAATACCTTTGTCGCTTCTTTCTGCAATCTCGCATTGCCATTGAGCAAGGCGCTAAGGGCCACGACAAGGCTCGACTTGCCGCTGCCGTAAGGGCCGGTCCATGTGAACGCGCCCTGTCCCGTTTCGGACACGTGACGCGCCATCGTCATGAGGATGTCAGCGGATGATTGCGGGCAAATAAACCCTTCGAGGGCAGTGGCGTCGCCAAGGTCGGAATCGATGCGGATCGACCTCAGAAAACGGCGAGCTATGCGGACACGGTCACTCAAACCCATCACGCAGCCTCCTTCCCGGCAAGCTCGCCATAATCGCCGGGAACCCACGACAACGACGTGTCCTCCCCAATATCGATGTTACGAACGACCTGTTTCAGACCGGCTGTCTCGGACCAGCGCAAGGCGCCTCCGGTCGCGTCGTCAAGCGCGGCAAGCCGGTCGGCCACATCATCTTCGTCAAACAGGAAGACCCGGCCCGGCCCGCCGGGTTCGTGTGCGACGGCCTCGAAGGAGAGCGTGGCGGCGTTTGGCGCATAGCGTGCCCAGAAGTCGATCAAGGCATAGGCAAAAACGCCGTCACTCAATGTCGTTTTCGGGCCGCGCACGAAACGGAAGCCATCCTTTTTGCCGATGGCCTTGATCAAGCCCAGCTCCGTCAGCGGCGATTCAAGCGCATCGTCATGTCCCGCTTTTCCGGAGGGCTGCCGGGCGACATAGGTCCGAATAAAGCAGGCAGTGTCGTTCTTTAGCGTCTTGTCCGCTATAGGTGGCCACCCCCGGTCTCGAATGAAACGCGCCAGAAGTTTTTCCAGCTTGTCTCTTTCAAAGCTGATGGCCGGATAATGGCTGAACGCCCAGAACCATGTTGTTTTCTCGGGACGCCCTGCCAACTGCCAATGGATCAGCCATAGCGTGGCGGGGTGTTCCATCCAAGGATCGAGTCCGTTCGGTCCGAACAACAGGCGGCCAAGCTCCGTGGTTCGAACGGAATTCGTTTCGGGCTCCTCGATAATGCGGGCTGCCTTGGCCCAATGACGCATTGAGGCGACCATGTTTTTGCCGACGCCGAATCGTGCGATGGCATCGTCACCCCAACAGGCAATGCGGTTGGCAGAGTCTTCTTCGGTCTCGGCGACACGGTCGAATACCTTCTTCAACCATCCGTAGCGCAGCGGGAAGGTTTCATGGCCCGAGAACTGCGCGTCATAGTCATGCTGAAATAGTGGTCCGCGCGACATGTTCCCCCCGGCTTACTGGATGATGCGTCCAGCTCGACTGTAGCCGAGCCCGCGTGCTATAGTCAACAGAAGCTGGAACGATGCTCCAGAAGGCGGCTATGGCGGGGACCCCGCATTGACAGAGGCACCATCACTCTATCTTACTGAAATAAAATGAGAATTGGAAACACACTCTACCTGGACCATCAGGCCTCAACACCCGTCGATGGCCGTGTTTTGGCGGAAATGGCCCCTTTTCATAGCGAATTGTTCGGCAATCCGCATTCGTCGGATCACCGACTCGGATGGGAATCCGCGCAGGCGGTCGAGAATGCGGCTGCTAGCATCGCGGCGCTGATCGGCGTGAACGCCGACGAAATCATCTTCACGTCAGGTGCAACCGAGTCAAACAATCTGGCCTTGCTGGGGCTTGCGCGCCGCGCGGTTGGCGGCAAGCGCCGGCGTGTTCTGGTCAGCGCCATCGAGCATAAATGCGTACTGGCTGCAGGAAGAGCATTGGAAGAACGACTCGGTTTCTCGGTCGAACAAATCCCTGTCGATGATCAGGGCTTCGTCGAGATTTCTGCGCTGGAAACGACACTGGATGACGACGTGCTCGCCGTATCGATCATGGCGGTCAATAATGAGATAGGAACGATACAAAATATCGGATCGCTCTCCAAACTCGTCAGAAGTCTTGGCTGCATATTTCATTGTGATGCGGCGCAAGCACCTGTTGCAATGAACATGAATTGCATTGGCGATTACGTGGATATTCTTAGCCTGTCTGGGCATAAGATGTACGGCCCAAAGGGTATTGGAGCCGGTTATGTTGCTCGGGAAT
This sequence comes from Afifella sp. YEN Y35, assembly GCF_047553465.1. Classification (NCBI taxonomy): domain Bacteria; kingdom Pseudomonadati; phylum Pseudomonadota; class Alphaproteobacteria; order Hyphomicrobiales; family Afifellaceae; genus Afifella; species Afifella sp. YEN Y35. Next base: position 3,818,272 of record NZ_CP180203.1, on the reverse strand, counting down.
TGCAAGATCGTATCGAACCGCTGATCTACGGAGGCGGGCAACAGAACGGCTTGCGATCCGGCACGTTACCAACGCCGCTTTGCGTCGGTATGGGTAAGGCGGCAGATTTACTTGCAGGCGACGATGCTGAAGAGAGACGCGCACAGCTTCGCAGTCGCCGCGATGGCTTTATCGAAAAACTCATGAATCTGCCATGGCCGATAGCGTTGAACGGCTCGGAAGGACGGGCCCGTCACCCCGGTAACGCCAATATACGATTTGGGGGGTTCTCGGCGCATGACATTCTTGGTGCATTGCAGCCGCATGTAGCGGCCTCGACGGGCTCCGCCTGTACGTCGGGCATCCCGGAACCGTCGCATGTCCTGCAGGCCATTGGCCTGACCGGTGACGACGCTGAAGCTTCCATCCGTTTTAGCCTTGGGTTCGACACAAAGGACGAAGACATAATGGAAGCGGTGGGTCAGATTGAAGGCGTTCTGAAAAGGTTGTCGCACGCTGGCCTCGTCCGCTCGGCCTGATCCGCCCTCACTGAAGCGGTGATTGAAACCCTGGCGCGACCGAATAGAACAAAGGCCGCCCTGAGGCGGCCTAAGTGATTGTTATATCTCGCATTCTATGGAGTTATAACAAAAGTGGTTGCGGGGAGAGGATTTGAACCTCTGACCTTCAGGTTATGAGCCTGACGAGCTACCAGACTGCTCCACCCCGCGGAGAGGTGAGTGACGACCGGATTTGTGTACCGCTGGGTTGCGGTTTTGGTCGTCTATGGACG